>CAYTIU010000023.1:0-12234 GCA_964438085.1 uncultured Candidatus Saccharibacteria bacterium
AGGACACCAGGTTTTCATCCTGGCAATCGGGGTTCGATTCCCCGTGAGGTCACCATGAAAGCAGCTCATCTTATGTAGATGGGCTTTTTTCATGGAAAGACATTGCTTCATGTTTTAGTTATTGTGGTATATCAATACTACCTTCTGATACCATATACAGTATGACTCAAGAAGAATGGGAAGCGACATTAGCGTGGTCAAAGGTGGTTACAGGTTGTGTTATTCAAAATAGCGAGAACAAGTATCTTTTAGTGCAAGAAAAACAAGCACATGTGTATGGATTGTGGAATCTCCCGGCAGGACATGTTGATAAAGGTGAAGCAATTGAGGCTGCAGCAGTGCGCGAAACCAAAGAAGAAACTGGTTATGATGTAAAGCTTGGGTCTAAAATTGGTATTTATCATGAAACAATCGAATCGCCAATACGCCATGCATTTATTGCACATATCACTGGCGGAACGATGCAAGCTCAAGCTGATGAGATTCTCGATGTACGGTGGTTTAGTTATGAAGAGATCCTGAATATGAAACAAGAGAGTAAGCTTCGTACCGAATGGATTTTTGATGCAATTACCCGTGTTGAAAACGGCATAGTCAACACATAAGTTTACATATAAGGCTTGACACAAACATGTAACATATATACCCTAGGGGGGTATATGCAACGAGTCGAAACACACGCCACTAACACCCGGGCGATGGCAATTAGCGCAACGCTACACTGCTTAACTGGCTGTGCCATTGGCGAGATTCTGGGGCTTGTAATTGGAGCGATGCTGGGGCTTTCTAACCTTGCAACGGTAGTTATATCTGTCAGTTTGGCATTTTTGTTTGGGTACGCACTCTCGGTACTGCCGCTTATCCGGTCCAAGCTCTCACTTAAAAAGGCACTAACAGTGGTGCTCGCAGCTGATACGCTTTCAATTTTGGTTATGGAGCTTGTAGATAACGGGGTTATGTTAGCCGTGCCTGGCGCGATGAATGCTGGGCTAGTTAACCCAATCTTTTGGCTGGCTATGCCATTTTCGCTAACAATTGCATTTTTGGCGGCGGTTCCGGTGAATAAGTACCTGCTAGATCGCGGCAAAGGACACGCGCTGGTACATGAATATCATCAAGTGCATAAACATTAGGAGGAAACATATATGACACACTATGGATATCACGACCATAAAGACCAGATCCAAACGCGCCTGAAGCGTGCAGAAGGCCAGGTGCGCGGCGTGGCAAAGATGGTCGAGAGCGATGCGTATTGTATTGATATCTTAACGCAGATTGGTGCGGTACAAGCTGCACTTGATAAGGTTGCAGTAGCATTGTTACGCGATCACACGCGGCGATGCCTGACAAATGACAATGTGCCGGGAAGTGCTGACCACAAAACACACGAGTTAGTCGATGCAATCGAGAGGTTATTAAAGGTACGCTCATAATGGATACAAAAGTATTGCTCGCAGGTATTATTGGGTTTATTTTAGGTGGATTGCTTGTATCAATCGCCGCAACAACGTTCGAGAATGATGCCTTACAGCAACCTGCCGAGCAAACGCAGCAAACGCATTAACCACGGCAATAGCGCATAAAAAAGCTTACGCTTCGTTCTATCTGGTGCTATACTGTGAATAAAGATGCAAAGGGTGGCGAAAACGTGACAGCAACAGATAAGGCACCAAAGGTGCCGCTCGAGGATTTTAAACGGACGAAGATTTTAGCGACGGTCGGTCCGTCAACTAATTCGTACGAAGCAATTTATAGCTTAATCCAGGCTGGTGCTAACGGTATCCGGCTTAATTTTAGTCACGGTTCTTACGAAGAGCGTAAACAGCAGATTACCTGGATTCGCCGGGCAAGCAAAGAGCTTGGCAAACCAGTTGCCATTGTGCAGGATTTACAGGGGCCAAAAATACGCCTTGGTGATTTCGATGGTGTTGTTACCGTACAAACAGGGCAAACATTGCGCTTGGCGTATAAAGCGGATTACGTAACGACTGGCCATATCCCTACGCAGTACGATCTTTCGAAAAAGGTGAAGCGCGGTGAGAAAATCTATATCTATGATGGCAAAGTCCGAACAGTTGTAACGAGCGTGCAAGGCAACGTCGTGCATATTCGGGCAGAGAACGATGGTATCTTAATCAAGCGCAAAGGCATGAATTTACCAGATACAGACTTTGGTGGCGATATTATTACCAAGAAAGATAAAGAAGATATTGCGTTTGGTTCGACGCAAGATATAGATTATGTGGCGCTTAGTTTTGTGCAAACTGACGGCGATATTATGGCGCTTCGGCGGCGCTTGAAGAGCCTCGGAAGCACAGCCAGGATTATTGCAAAGGTTGAGACAAAAGCAGCGGTAGAAAATGTTGATGAGATTGAAGATGAAATTGAAGAAGAAGAAGAAATTGTACAGATAACTGATGCAGTTATGATTGCCCGTGGGGATTTGGCGGTTGAGACACTGGCTGAATCAGTGCCGATCGTACAGCGTAAAATTATTGGCTTGGGCTTAAGACATTCCAAGCCAACCATCGTTGCTACGCAAATGATGGGTAGTATGACCGAAATGCCGGAGCCAAGCCGCGCTGAAGTATCTGATGTGGCAACAGCGGTGATTGTGGGCGCAGATTGCGTGATGCTCAGCGATGAAACTGCCAATGGAAAGTATCCCATAGAAGCTGTACGGGCTATGAAGCGGGTGATTCGCTATACCGAAGTGAACGTGCCGCTTAAAGCGGTGTTTGCACACCCTGACGACCGTTCTCGGCAAGCCGCAATTTCTAACAGTATTATTCAGCTGGCTGAACGAATCCAGGCAAAAGCCATCGTTGCCGAAACCAAATCTGGCGCCATAGCGCTTGAGATAGCTGCCCGCCGACCCAACGTACCGCTTATCGCTGTTACCGATGATAAGCGCGTGGCGCAGCAACTGGCGCTAGCCTATGACGTCAAAGCGTATGTCCGCCCGGCAGATCGTATGGCTGCGACCAAACTAACCGACTGGTTACGTCAAAATAGGGTACTGCAAAAGAACGATATTGTTGTTACGGCCTCTGGTAGGCAGCCGGGCGTTGTTGGTACGACTGACACAATTAAAGTGCGCATGTTAGAATAATAAAAAATCAAGGTGGGGCATGTTTACTAAAAAAACAATTCGCGATATCCAACTGAGAGACCAGACCGTACTCTTGCGGGCTGATTATAATGTGCCAATTGATGAAGACGGCAACATTATTGATGATTATCGAATTCAGAATTCTATTCCTACATTGCAATACATTCTCGACCAAGGGGCAAAATTAATTATTTGTTCGCATTTAGGCCGTCCAAATGGCAGGCCTAATCCAAAGTTTTCTTTGTGGCCAATTGCAAAACGCCTTGATAAAACTCTAGAAAACACCGTCTCGTTTGTTGAAGATTGCGTGGGCGAAAAGGTCGAGACTGCTGTTAAGAAGCTGAAGCCAGGCGAGATATTACTCCTTGAAAACCTGCGTTTTTATCCTGAGGAAGAAGATAATAACGATGAATTTGCGGCCAAGCTTGCCAAGCTTGCTGATATTTTTGTACAAGACGGATTTGGTGTAGTGCATCGGGCGCATGCTAGTACCGAAGCAGTAACGCGTCATTTGCCAAGCGTGGCAGGGCTTTTACTGGAGCGCGAAGTCGATACTATTACGCAGGTTATGGAGGCACCAGAGCGTCCACTTATGGCGATTATTGGCGGCGCAAAAATATCTGACAAGATTGAGGTACTACAGCGGTTTATTGAAATAGCTGATTTCGTAGCTGTAGGCGGTGCCATGGCAAATACCTTTTTGCTGGCAGAAGGGTATGACATGGCAAAAAGCTTGGTTGAGCCAGATGATGTGCCACTTGCCAAGATTATCTTAGAGCGTGCCAAAACCAAGGCTAAACAACGCCACTTTATCTTTTATTTACCGCATGATGGCGTTGCAGCGACAGAAATTAATGCCAAAACCAAAACCCGTATTGTAGATTGGGGCGCGCATGTTATTTCGAGTATCGAAAACTACCCGAAGCGTCCGCCGAATGATGCCAGTCGTATGAAGCCCAACGAGCGTTTATTAGATATTGGCCCGTTCTCGGCGTCGTTTATCGCTGGCGGTATCCAAATGGCGCGAACGGTCATTTGGAATGGCACTATGGGTGTTACTGAAACGCCAGCTTTACAAGGAGCGGTTGGACCGTTTTCACACGGTACAGAAGTGATTGTCGAAGCTATGCTCGGTGAGTTTGGCTACAAGCCGTTTACAGTGGTTGGCGGCGGCGATACAGTCAGTTATATTGAACAGCAAAAACTTGTTCCGGCGTTTAATCATGTCTCAACAGGCGGTGGTGCAAGCCTGGACTTAATGAGCGGCCGAGCACTGCCGGGTGTTGTTGTATTGGAAGATAAGCTACAATAAGCATATACATTATGGCAAAAGAATATCTCATAGCTGGAAACTGGAAAATGCATCTCAATACGCACGAGGCAAGTACACTGGTGCATAAGTTCGAAAAAAGTATTCGGATTTACCGGGACGTAGAGGTGGTGTTAGCGCCAAATCTTATAAATATTCAACCGCTGAGTTTGCAAATTGATCGCAGAAAGTTTAAATTAGCTGCCCAAAACGCTTTTTATAAAGATAAGGGTGCGTATACCGGCGAAGTTTCGTTTTCGATGTTACGCAACATGGTGCAGTATGCAATTATTGGACATTCAGAACGGCGTATATATTTTAATGAAACGTATCAGACTGTCCGCAATAAAGTTGCCGCAGCGGTGCGAAATAATATTGCGCCAATTTTGTGTATTGGCGAAACCCAGCAGGAGCGGCGATTAGGCGAGACAAAACAGGTACTCCACGACCAGATTACAACAGCACTCAGCAATCTTACGAGCGAAGAAGTTGAGAAAGTTATTATAGCGTACGAACCAGTGTGGGCAATTAGTACTTTTGGCGGCGAGCTTGCCAAGCCAGACAGTGTACAGAAAGAAATTAAGTATATTCGGAAGCAGATTGCTGATTTATATGGTAAAAAGACTGCTCAAGAATTACGAGTGTTATACGGCGGAAGCGTCGATGATCAGACTGCTCGAGGGTATCTTGAGCTTGAAGGGTGTAACGGTGCGTTGGTTGGTAATGCAAGTCTCAGTCCTCATAAGTTCTCAGGGATTGTGGCAGCAGCACATGCGCTGGCGCGTGAAGAGTCTTAGATAAATGAAACGGAAAAAGGTAACAAAAAAAGTGGAACCGCGTAAGAAAGAAACGGAAGACAAAGCTTCTACCAGGCGTGACGAGAAAGTTTTTGATATTACAAAGCCGGGTAAAGGCATGCCTTCGTCTAGCTCACGGCCAGTTATTGTGAGCCATAAGCCAAGCGTGCAAGATCCTATGGTGTCGTCAACCAGCAGTCCGGCAGAAGACGTTACAGGCGAAGAGGTGGCTGTTGAGGATAGTGCAGAAAAGATCTTAAAAAGACCTAAGAAACTTCGTATAGAACCGTTAAACACGACTATTGAGACTGATAGTGAGGACGAAGAAGATGTTACGGTTGAAGATCAACTTGCACAATCTGAAGATGAGCAAAAAGAAAATCCAGATAAAGATGATAACACCAAAAATGAAGGCAGTGGTGAGCGCGATGATGTTGCGGACGCGGCTGCAGATGTAGCTACAAAAAAGCAGGCTCAAGAAGAGGCGGAGAAAAAAGCGGCAGAGCGTGAAAAACGGCAAGCAGAAGTCAATACGCTTATTGCTAACAAGCAATTTTTTGTGCCTATCAACGCAGTTAAGAAGCGGCGCGCCAAGCTATACGTCTTTTTATTCCTACTGGCGCTTGTATTTATAGCGGTAGGGTTTTTAGCAGCGCTTGATGCTGAACTAATAGATATTGGCATAACACCGCCCACAAATTACCTTTAAAGTGTTACGCCGCAGTATTATGCGTATTCTTTTGTTACAATAAGGTAGTGTTTGATTATCTTTTAGAAGGACTGAATGCCGAACAGATACGTGCTGTTGAGACAACCGAAGGACCGCTACTCATCCAGGCTGGTGCAGGATCAGGTAAGACCAAGACGTTGACGCACCGCATTGCGTATATTATTGCATCGAAAAAAGCGCATCCAGCCAATATCTTGGCGGTAACCTTTACAAATAAGGCGGCCAAAGAAATGCGCGAAAGAGTTGCAGTATTACTTGGTGACAGCGCAGAGAACCGTGCATTTATGCCATATATGGGTACATTTCACGCAATTTGCGTGCGGCTTTTGCGGCAAGACGGCGAGCATATTGGTATCCCGCGAAGTTTCGTGATTTTTGATGAAGCTGACCGCGTGAACGCAATCAAGCAAGCTAGCAAGCAGCTACGTATCGATGAGAAGGCGTTTCCGGCGCGGATGTTGTCGGGGCTTATTAGCAGTGCAAAAAATGATCTCATTAGTTCGCAGGAGTATCAGGGAACCGCATCAAGCCCGGCGCAAAAGGCGGCCGCACAAGTATATCCACTGTACCAGCAAGCCTTGCGGGATGCGGGGGGGCTTGATTTTGACGACTTAATTGCGCGAACGGTACGAATGCTCGAAACGCAGCCAGAAATTCGTGAAAAATGGCAGCAGCAATTTACATACATCATGATTGATGAGTACCAAGATACAAACGCAGCGCAGTATAAGCTGGTCAAGTTACTTACGAGCGAGCGTAACAATATTGCCGTTGTCGGAGATGATTGGCAAAGCATATACAGCTGGAGAGGCGCGGATTTCCGGAATATCTTAAATTTTGAGAGAGATTATCCAAAGTGTACGGTGATTAAGTTAGAGCAGAATTACCGCAGCACAAAGCATATCCTTGATGCAGCGCACGGTATTATTACAAAAAACCAACAACGTTCGGACAAAAAACTCTGGACAGATAGCGATCACGGGCTGCCGGTGCAGCTGTTGCAGCTGGCGAATGAGCGTGCCGAGGGCGAAGCTATTGTCCGCCGAGTACGCAGTGGTAAAGACAGAGGCATACGAAGTTATAAAGACTATGCGGTGTTGTATCGAACAAATGCCCAGAGCCGCTCTATTGAAGAAACATTTATTCACTATGGTATTCCCTATAAAATTGTTGGTGGCACGCGGTTTTATGACCGTAAAGAAATTAAAGACCTCATTGCATATATACGATTATTGTTTCAGCCAGAAGATAGCGTGAGCTTTGATCGGATTGTCAATGTGCCGACCCGTGGCGTGGGGGCTAAGTCGGTGAGTTCGTTTTTGGAGTGGAAGCGGGCAAGCGGGCTAACGCTTTTGGAGGCTCTCATGCAAAGTAGTCAGTGTGATGTAATTACGCCGCGGGCGCGCAATGCTCTCAGTGAATTAAGCGATATATTAGCGTCAACACGCGAACTCATTGAGGAAACTCCGCCAGCAGTACTTATAGAGTCTCTGGTACGACGTATTGGCTACCTGCAGTATCTGGACGATGGTACGGCGCAGGGCGAGTCACGGCAAGAAAACGTCAAAGAACTTGTGAGCGTGGCAAAAACCTATCAAGACGTTGGCCTTGAGGGCTTTCTTGAAGAAGTGGCACTGATGAGCGATCTTGACCAAGCTGATTTTACAAATGATGCGGTAACGCTCATGACCTTGCACGCGGCAAAAGGCTTAGAGTTTCCAGTAGTTTTTATGATTGGCATGGAAGAAACTATTTTTCCGCATTCGCGTGCTTTGTATGATAAGTTTGAAATGGAAGAGGAGCGTCGGTTGTGTTACGTGGGTATGACCCGTGCACGTGAGGAGCTGTATCTTATTTCAACAGCCCGGCGGTTATTATACGGCGGCATCCAGCATAATCCGCCGAGTAGGTTTTTGAGTGAAATTGACGGGCAGGTGCAACATGATGTAGGTGAGCCATTTCGTTTTACGCCCCAAAATATTGAGAGCGAGGAGCCGCCGGTGCCGCTTGGGTCTCCTAATGCCAGCCGTATAGTTGACGAACCGCGTTATGTACCAGAGCTTTATGAGGGCGATACAGTAAAACACCAGATATTTGGCAAGGGGAGAATTGTTGAAATGGACGGCGATATGGCAAGTATATTTTTCAAAGGCAAAGGCCTTAAGAAACTTGATGTTAGTTTTGCGCCTCTGGAGAAGCTGTGAAAAAATTGTTAGCAATCGCCGGTATTATTGCATTTTGGCTCAGCTGGCCATTTTTGTACGTGTATCTTAAGCGTGGTGAGCGGACACGGGTACTATTGGTTGCAGGCGACCACATATTACTTATCCGAACCTGGCATGGTACAGGAGAATGGTCATTGCCAGGAGGTGGTGCCAGGGCACACGAGGAGCTACATGATGCAGCGGTACGCGAGCTAGAGGAAGAAGTAGGTATAGTACTTGAGCCTCAACAACTTATACGATTGAACAAAAAGACACATAGTGAATACAAGCTTACATTCAGTTGTCATTATTTTTATGCCCAGCTTCCAGAGCAGGTACATGCAAGACCGCGTTTGCCGGAAGTACTTGACGTAAAATGGGTGCCACTGGCTGAAATCGGCGCGCACCGGCTTGGACCAGATAGCAAGCACGCTTTATCGGCGTATGATGCTCTGATACAATGAATCCAGACTTTCCAAAGTCCTATTTACTATGAGAAAACGCATTCGAGTTGCAAAACAAAAATTAACGCCACACCCTAAAAAGGTGCGTGCGGTTAAACGCGCCCATAAACATCCAGCATTTTTTGTCCCCACCATAACATTTGGTATTTTGCTGACGCTCTGTGTCGTGGCGCTACTTATTGTTAATAAAGGTGATCCTACACCAACCTTATCTACCGCAAATTCTCGAGTTGTTATTATGAATGTTGATGACACTGAGCGGGTGTTGCCCACGCGAGCCAAAACTGTCGGTGAACTATTAGAACGGTTACACGTTACGCTTCATGAGGGCGATATTGTAGAGCCAGCAAAAGATACCGAGATTGTGAGTGATAATTTTCGTGTGAACGTATACCGTGCGTTACCGGTAACAATTGTTGATGGCGGCAAAGAAACGCGGGCGCTCAGTGCGGCTGCTACGCCACGCAGTATGGCAAAACAGTCGGGTATTGAGGCATATCCTGAAGATGAGTTGGTGCTTGACCCGGCGCAGGATTTTGTAATGCAAAACGTGATTGGTCAACGATTGATTGTAAAACGGGCAACGCCAGTAAATCTTAACTTGTATGGCGCACCTGTTGTTGCGCGGACGCATGCTAAAACTGTCGGTGAGTTTTTGAAGGAAAAGAAGATTAAGCTCGCCGAGGGTGAGACAGTACAACCTTCGCTGGAGTCACCAATTTCAGCAACCGAACCAATTTTCGTAAATCGTAAGGGTATGGCAGTTGAGGTTGCGGCTGAAGACATTGCACCGAATAAGCAGTTTGTTGAGGATCCAAAGTTAAGCTTTGGCGTACAGGCAGTCCGCCAGCAAGGTACACCTGGCAAACGAGTTGTGACATATCAGATAAATGTTGAAACTGGCGAACGGACTAAATTGCAGGATATTGTTATCCAGCAGCCTATTGATAGTATTATTGCCCGCGGTACCTATGTAAACATTCCAAGCGATAAACAGGGCGTCATGGCAGCAGCCGGCATAGATCGGGGTGATTTTACCTATGTGGACTATATTGTGAGCCGCGAATCAGGCTGGCGACCACATGCCAGTAACGGGCGCACCTGGGGGTTATGCCAAGCTCTACCTGGCAGCAAGATGGCAAGTGCTGGATCTGATTGGCAGACCAACCCAGTAACCCAGCTTAAGTGGTGTCATGGGTATGCAATTAGTAAATATGGCAGTTGGTCGGCAGCGTATCAAACATGGCAGAGCAAGCATTGGTGGTAATTTACAATGCCTGCTAGCGTTTCACCCAAAAAATCGCTTGGCCAGCATTGGCTACATGATGAGTTAAGCCTTGAAGCTATGGCTGACGTTACTGGCGTTTCAGCTGGTGACACAGTGCTAGAGATAGGGCCAGGGCTTGGCACACTCACCCAAGTGTTGCTTGATCGTGGTGCGCAGGTTGTGGCGGTAGAGTATGACCATGATTTGGCCGCAGCGTTGCCGGGTCGTGTGCCGCATAAAAACCTACGTGTGATTGAGCACGATATTTTAACGTTTGACTTTACTGAACTGCCGGCCGGCTATAAGGTTGCGGCGAATATCCCAAATTACCTTACGAGCAATTTACTGCGGGTTATGTGCGAAAGTGCCAATCCATTTGATACGGCAGCGCTTCTCATTCAAAAAGAGGTGGCTGAGCGTGTGGCTGCCAAGCCCGGGCAGATGAGTATGCTCAGTGTCAGTGTGCAGTTTTATTGTGACGTACGCTTAAGTGTGGTGGTGCCAGCGGAGCTTTTTACGCCGCCGCCAAAAGTGGATTCGCAGATACTCGGGCTAGCATATCGTAAAAAGCCGCTGTTTCCAGATATTGATACCAAGGTATTTTTCCGGCTGGTGAAAGCTGGTTTTAGCGAACGCCGTAAAAAGCTCCGTAGCAGCCTGAGCGGTGGTTTACAGATCAGTAAGCCCGAAGCCGAAGCGTTATTAGAAAAGGCTGGCCTAGACCCAAATCTTCGTGCCCAGGCACTTTCTTTAGACAACTGGTATCAGCTATATCATGCTTTCTTGCAGCAAGTTCCATGACAGTAACAACAAACATATATGTGAAGTTCGTAACAATATATGGGGTGCCTTACCTTTTTGCCAGTGAATATACAGTATAACTAGACCGTATAGCAAAGCAGATAAGATAATAATAAAACTTTGCGTTTTTAGTAATATGCCTAGGCATGCAACAAGATAGAAAATCCCAGCTATTAAGCGAGTATTCGTGACTCCATAGCGTATAATCGGAGTTTTAGTATGTGTTTTTTGATCGCCTTGTCTATCTTTATAGTCTTTTGCAAGTAATCCTGCTATTGATAGCATGCAAATACTACTCACGACATACATTGTGATTGATAAGTCTACTATTTCGGTTTGCCCTGCTCCTATTATTATTGGCAGTGCACTGTAGCAGAGAGAAAGAGTAAAAATACCCCACATACCATGTGCTTTCAGCCGTAGTGCAAAGCCTGAGTATGTACCGGACAGAACTACGTACAGTGCAACGACTATGGTTGATAATGGTTGTGAAAGTGTATACAACAATAAAACTATGGTGCATAGCAAAAAGAGCAGGAATAGCCTTATCGTAGTCATAGGGATCTCGTAGGTAACAAGTGGATTGTCTTCACGCTTATTAATACGGTCTGACTCTACATCTTGCATGTTGTTATATGTTGCAGCAGCAGCGTATATACAAAAAATCATAGAATACAAAGCAAGGCATATGTAGATTTTTACCGAAGTAGTAAGTGCTACGTAGGTTACAGCTGCCAAAAGTCCTGGATATAGGGAATTCTGCGGACGACTTAGTTTTGCTAAGAATTGCCCTACATACAAGGGAGACACATTATTCAACATCTGGGTTATGAACTAGATCTAAAAAAGCACTCACAATGAATGTTAGTAATGCTGCAAAGAGCCAAAGTATACCGTAAAAGATCATACCAACTATTTTTAGCGGGCTTGCATATGGTTTTATCAGGTAAATTATATTTCCAATACAAAGCAACCCGGCAATTATTGCAACGCCGCCGAAGCCAGTAATGAAAGCCTCATTTAAGGCTTTAGGCTTGATTGCGACACCATATTCTGACTGTATGTTGAGTACTGTAAGCAATATCCCCAGTACAATAGCAGCGATAGAAGAACACAAGAGAATGATATGTCGTTTGACGAGCTTTTTATTGCCAATAACAGTGTATATAAAGTAAAGCTGATGCATGTAAACAAGGCTGTTTGATATAGCCAAGAAGGCACAAAGTAGATAAAAGAATGTGTTGGGTATATTTTGCATAGATATGAATGCAAGCCCAAAAATAGCTAATGATATTAGCGGATAAAACTGGAGATCTGTAGGATATTTTTTCATTATCAAATAATAAGGGTTATGGTTATTATAACACGACCTATAGTTAAAAATCCAAAATTATGATATAATGAGGGTAGAGAGGAGTGTATACTCTTTTCATGTAGACGTTATGGGGCTGAATTTTAAGCTCGACGTAGGACTTTATCGGTTAGATCAGCAGGTCGCTTGTCAGCGTTATAGGCAACACCTTTAAGATTTGCATCTAAAAGGTGTTGCC
>CAYTIU010000024.1:0-10763 GCA_964438085.1 uncultured Candidatus Saccharibacteria bacterium
ACAATGGTCGTGCAGAAATGTACTATGTCATCTACGCCAGCGACATTCTCGATGGTCTTGATGTGTATAACACGCTTCTATCGCCCGCTAATTATAGTAATAGCGAGCTGACGAAAGTACTAGAACAGGCTAGCGCTGCTACGAATCCAGCTAATAGGCTTAAGCTCCTTCAAGAAGCGGCCGTTATGATTGACCAAGACGTTGCTATAGTCCCCCTTAGTATGCAAGACAGTATTTGGCTTATGGATCGTGATTACGATATGGTTCAAGACCTGCCTAGCTCGTTCCTATCTGTGTACTTTTCTAAAGTACAACTTAAATAAGTAAGCTATGCGCCTGAGTATTCGCCTAAAAGTTCTGTTGGCAGTCAGTTTATCGCTGATATTGATGTTCGTGCTGATAGCTTTTTTGCTGGCTAGGCACAACATTAATAATCTGCGCAGCAACCTTAACGAGCAGTCTGAGTCATTTGCAGCTTTGTCAGCAAAACCGATTGGTGACAACTTTACGCTCTATAAAGATTCAGGTAGTCTCCGGGTTGATCAGCAGATAAACGACTTTTTAGAGATGGATCCGGACGTTACTTCCATACGAATTGTTTCAGTAGACGGTAACCAGGTTTACGATAGTGAAAATCGCGACAATCCGCCCATTGACAAGCAACTGGCTGCATCTTTTGAGCCGCAATATCTTTATGGGCCATCGGGCTATGTAAAGCAGATAATCCAACCCTACTTTGAAGATTCAGGCGCTCGGCGCTACTCGGTGGTCTACGAAATATCTACCCAGCGAATCGAGCAGAATGTCCGTGATGTTGTTAGGCTTATCATCTACGTCGGTCTCGTGATATTAGTTGTCAGTATCGGGCTAACCGGGGTTATGTTGAATAGCTTTTTCATTCGCCCGCTCAGGGAGGTTAGCCGTTCGGCAAATATTATAAGCTCTGGTGATTTTGATCATAAAATTACTTCCAAGCAACAAGACGAGATTGGCGACCTGGCTCAGTCGGTCGAGAAAATGGCTGATCACCTAAAGAGCGACATCGTTAAGCTACGTGACCTGGACAAGCTAAAAAGCGAGTTCATGATGATTACCTCGCACAATCTACGAACGCCGATATCGATTATCCAGGGATACACCGACATAGCCCAAACCACTAAAGATATCGATGGATTGCAGTCTATTATCAAAACAATCAAGGAAAATATTATTCGTTTACACATGTTGTCCGAGGACGTATTGACTATAGCTACGCTAGAGGCCGGTGACTTTGTACTCAGCAAAACTCCGGTGAGTTTGAGTAGCTTCTTACAGCCGATTGCCGACGAATTCTCTGTGTTAGCTACTGAGAAGAAACTTGGGTGGACATTTGAAAATAATACTCCAGAGGATTTCAAGATAGAATTAGGCCAATCCAGCATGCGCAGTGCCCTGACTAACCTTATAGACAACGCTATTAAGTTCACTGAATCCGGCGGAACGGTCAGTGTAAAAGCTGGGATAACTGCCCAGCACCTGATATTTGAAATTCGCGATAGCGGAATTGGTATCAGCAACGAAGAAATACCAAAACTGTTTACTAAATTCCACCGTGGCACCAGTACACTGACGTACGATTATGAGGGTGCCGGTATTGGGCTATATTTGACTAAGCTAGTGGTTGAACAGCATGGCGGTAAAATAGAGGTCCAAAGCGTTGTTGGCCAAGGTTCGGTATTTACCGTGTATTTACCACTAGAAACCACAGAGCAGCCGCCTACTTCACCTGCTGGCGTCTGAATTTGCGAGACCGCAAGCTAATTGTTGATTTCGAATACTTTGTATTTTGATGTACGGCCACGAATCAGCTTTACCTTACTTTTGCTCACGCCATAATACTTAGCTAGCAACCCTACTGCCGCGTCATTCGCTCTTCCCTCTACAGCTGGAGCCTTAGTGAGCACTGTCAAAGTATCGTTGCTATTCACGACGATTTCCTCTCGGTGCTTGGCGTTTGGCTTTATAACAACGGATACTCGCATTACCAGACTCAGATATTATCTATAAAAGTTTCAATAAAATTCCTGAGGCGGTCTTTTACTTTAGAGATCATACTTTCTTTCTGCCTATGTTCTACCTTGCTCAGCACACTGGTCATAGACTTTCGGCTCGTGTGATTGCGTCGAAAATCCACTCAACTCTTAATTTGCCATCTTTCTTCATTTGTACAATTTCACTGTATGTAAACCATTTTACATTAAGTAATTCTCCAGGCTGTGGCTTAATCTCCCCGTCAGTTACCTTTACTGTAAAGGCGTGCTGGGCTGGTTCTTCAATCTTGTCGTGCCATACGCCAATTTTGCTTACTAACTCAACGTCTAACCCAGTCTCTTCTTTTGCTTCTCGAACTGCGGCGTCTTCTATTGACTCGTTTTTATCAACATGTCCAGATGGCAAGTTCCATAATCCATAAACTTTGGGCTGTGCTTCTTGAACGAGTAGATATTTATTCTCGCTGTCTTTAATTACACATGCCGCTACAACCCTAGACCATGCTATCGAGGCTTCAAAATCTTCTTGAGTCATATGTTTCGACATCGTCTATCTAAGTATAACAAAAATCTAGCAGAACTAACGCTCACTGGATTCTTTGTAAAATATATGCTTCTGGCTCCCCATGCTGGTCACGAACTTTTTAACAGATACATATGCTACAAATGGGACATTACTAGCATACTCTGTATCGTGTCTTGTTTTAGCCAGGAAAAGAATACCTTCTACAGAAAGAAGACGGTTCAATGAGGAGGAGAGAATAAGGCTGGTTAAATATTTTGATTGCTTAATTGAAATGGAGATGAGCTTGAAGAAACAAGCATCGTAGAATGACCACTCACTGTAAAGAGATACTTACGATCCTGCCCGTACTTTTAGCATTGCGATGATGTTATCTATCCTTCTAAGTAGATCGTCGTAAGTCAGAATATCTACCATGTTCGAATACTTTTTCCTGATGATCCCAAGGTCGAATTTTTGTTCAGGCGACAACTTATGGTCTCGTCCGTGTAGAATAATTGACTTAGGGTTTGCTATTTTTATCTCAAGACCAGCAGGTAGCTGCGACCTATACTTTGTCTGAATGGTCTTTTCTATGTCTCTACCACATTTACTGAGATAGAATAAATATTTCTCAGCTTGCATTATTGCACCCGAAAGTTCGCCATGAGGTATGTAATTATCTCTGTATACTCCCCTTGCTAGAACTTTATTATCAAAGGGCCTTTTTATTTCAATAAGATCAACTCCACCATTGGCATCTACTAACATAAGATCGATTTCTCTTTTAGTAGGCTTCAACGGATCCGAATAGAATTCTTTTAAATTGACTTTATGAAGTACAGCTATGTATTGAGGGAATACAAGCAAAAAAAGATTTGCGACTGTATTTTGCCAATCCGACTCACGATAACCTTCTTCTGCCGCAAGCATAGCAGTGAGCTTTTCTCGTAAGAATATGTACTTTTCCAATTCCATTTCATTTGCAGTACGGATCGGAATATCAATCTTTTGGATACTTGTCCTAGATTTCTTTCTATGCTCCATGTACCTTACGAGTCGCTGCTCTGCATCAGACATATTTTGAAAGTAGTCGCTAAGATCCTGTGCAACGCGCGCATCGGCATACTTTCGAAGTTCGGTGGATGTTGGAAAATTCTTAAGTAATATCTCGAACTCTGCTACGGGAATTGCATCGTCCCGATCGCCACCTATTACTATTTGTTCAGATACTAGGTTATCTATTCTGCGGAAAATCGAAATATCTCTTTGTGCAACAAACAAATCTTTACGAAGCGCAATAGAATTAGATATAAGCAGATCATGTTTGAGACCTAAAACACCCCTATAGATTCTTCTATATTCATTACCTATACTTCCTATAACAAACCGACGCTCCCCATAATCATCGTCGCTATCATCTGGTCTTTGTTCTAACAGCGCCCCCTTAGTGACCGTGAAAGTACGGTTAAAAGTGTGCTCTGTTTTATTATCTAACCAAGATACTGGTCGTTCAGATGAATATTCTAAGATTAAGCGTCCATCATCTTCACTAAAGTCAATCGCCATGACTGCTACTCCGGCTCCGCTAGGCCATTTGCCTTACGTATGGCTATAGATAACTTTTTTACATTGTCACGAAGATCTTCGGAGTATTCCTCTAACTGAACATCTTTTTCGATCACTCTGCGTGCCACAGCAACCTTATTTGGTTTCGTAGTTATTCCTGTAAATTTTTCCCCTAATGGTGACTTATATATGTTATCTTCGATGGGATATGTTTTAGATGGATATTCATCATTCACTGCTTGCTGAATGACACTATTGGGTACGTAGTTCTCAACTGTATAGCCCTTCGTTACCCAAGACAGGGCGTTTATCGCTTCAACTTCTTCAAGAATGCGCTTCTTTGTAGCGTTTAGCCTTTTTTGGGATGATGTCTTGTCAGAATCAATAACTATGGCAAGGTTGCGATTAAGTTTCAAAAGGTTAATTAAGTCGCTTGGCTCATCATCTGCCGTCAGTTGGTTCAAGAGGCCTCCCCCGTAGAACATAATTGAAAAGTGAGCACCTTCCACAAGTTCTGGATCACACTTCTTCAACCAATCTGCAATGTATACTCGATCTGAAGGGCCCTCGACCCACACGATAAAGTTCGACTGAAGTATATCTGATGCTCTATTTCCTAAATCCATAACTGCGTTTGAAAGCTGAACGGGAGATATTGCAGAGTCAACTTGTGTCCACTGTTCTTTTGTTACATGAGATACGGAAGCGATATTCGCGTTCAAAATAGCGGCAGAATGAGTAGAGATAAGATAATGATTATTTGTATCAGAAACAAGATACTCCATCAATCTTCTTTGTAGTGCTGGATGTAGATATAGTTCTGGTTCCTCAATACATATTAGTTTGTTATCTTGATACGTTACTGCAGAAGCTATTAAAATAATCGCCTCAATACCCGTACCCAGGCTATGGAGCGGAAGAACTTCACCACTTTTTGTGTGTACAATAATGGTATCTCGTGCATCTGGTATCTCTATCCTCGCATCTTCATCTTCAAGTACATCTTTTAGGAAGTTATTTAGGTCATCAAACTTTTTCTTATCGGCTCTATAATTATTTCCTGGAGCGGGGGATTGTAATTTTGCTAGCTCAAGTATTAGTCCTCTGCCTGTAGCTCGAGATGATTCGGATTCTGAATCATTCGTAATACTCCTTTTAGTCTCGATTTTTTCAATATCGGGGATAAAATTCCACGGTGCCCATCGCTGGATGAGCGCATTACAGTTAGCCTCAAGGCTCCCGCTGCTACTATGCATTCTCAGAATGATCCGCGAAAACTCCTGCTCGGTAATGCTAGCCTCGCGGAGTGCTTGTTTTATTTGATTAATATCTGGCTGTAATCGATAACCCCTTGCCTGCCTGTCTTGTTTATATTCAAAATCAAACCAAATATGACCCTGCTCGCCTTTTGTCATACTAGGAGTATCTAGTAGCGGTGCTAGTCGAACACCTTCACCTGAATTTAAATTAAAATTCGCTAATATGTCATCAGATTTTTTCAGACCTATAGAGACTACTCTAGTAAGTTGATCATTCCATCCATCTCCCTGCGGAATACTGCTATCATCCCCCATGAGACCATCGCGAACACCGCGGCTTTGATTTTTTACTTTTGGAAGTACTTCCGTAGCAAATGTGAGGATGTTTGATTTGCCAACATTATTTTTCCCCACTAAAAGGTGTATTTTTCCAAATGGACCGATATACTGCACATTTTCTGAGCCCATGCTTCTAAAGCCACGTATGCCGAATCCGATAAAGTTACTTGTACTCATATTATTGATTATCTCATAAAATGTGCCGTAGCTGCTTCGATGATACTTAGATCATTGTTCGTGAAAGCATATAAACTTATGTCAATTGTTGACCTTGGGTCATCCTCAAAGTATTCCTTGATTGCTTCAATTGCTAAGCTTGCCGCTTCCTTTTTTGGATAGCGATGTATGCCAGCTGATAGTAAGGGAAATGCAATAGATTTCATTTTGAGTTCTTCGGCTCTACGGAGCGATTCCCAGTAACAGCTTTTGAGAATATCAGCTTCATTTCCATGATGATCACCATAAATAGGAGTTGCAGTATGAATGATGTATTCAGCTGGTAGGTTAAATCCTGGCGTCACAACTGCATCGCCAAATTCGCAGTAATCTATTTCGGTACAAGCTTTTGTAAGTTCTCGATCCCCTGCCGCTTCAAAGATTTGACCGCATAAACCCCCGCCGCCTTTCAGTGCAATGTTCGCAGGATTTACAATGGCGTCACCGTCAAAATCTAAAATGTCCCCTTGGATAATTTTAATATGCTGATTCATAGTGCTTGCTACCTTAGCTTACATTCACCAAATGTCATAGCATTATGTCAGTTCCGTCTGGCGCTTTGAGCTTTCGCGGACCACTGTCACTCTTTGGGTTATCTGGCTTCTTCAGTTTCCCCGCTTTCATGTTTCGTTCTATCAGTTTCTTCAGATCTTCTTCATTCTCATAGGCACGTAGGCGTCCATTTAAATAACCAAGACGATACGATATACCATCGCTCATGAGTCGCCAGTTGGTATGTTGGAGAGCTTTCTCTATTGTTTTCTTGAGGAGCTTTTCGCTTTCACGATCGCTACGGTCACTCTTGCCATCGAGACAGTTAAATCCTACGAATACATCTTTACCGATTTCTGGTTTATCTAAACTGAAATCGATGTATCCGGCTTTTTCTAGCGATGGAGCCAGTATCGTAGAGAGCTCAGCGATCCTTGGCTTCTTCATTTCCTTCATGGCGTCATATAGATGTTTGTTGTCTTCTTTTTCTTTGAACTCTTTGCCAAGTCTGGCCATTTCCATGAAGTCGTGACGCATTTTGAATAGACGGTCGCGGAACTTTTGATCCTGAAGGCAAAAGTGGTGTCGATCTTTTTCAAATTCTGGGTCAGGTTTTTCCTCCTCGCTCGTTAAGTCCATCTTGTCCTTGAAGCTATGCTTACAAGATGTGCAGGTGTATGTGATAGTAATAGCTTTTTTAGTTTTCGTTGTTTTATGCGTCACCTCGGACTGACATTCTGGACATACGGTTGGCTTAACTCTCCAGGGTGCACCATCCTGCCAAAAAGCACTGTTCTTTTCACAGTGAGGACACCTCAACATGAAGAGGACCTCTTCAGGATCGTCAATCTCATATGTATCACCTCGATGCATCAACGATTTGTCGATAATCCGGAGTCCCTGTTTGCCACAGTGATGACACACCGGCTCCTCGGTAAGTCGCGCTGATGATATTTGCTCATCTTTTGCCCGATCTCTACTAATCCATTCCTGAATTTTACTCTCTCGGTTTTCATAACGATCGAGGAGTTCATTACCAACGGTTTCCATGTAGAAGATGTTTAACAGGAAAGCGTTGCCAGGTCTATCGACCTTTTCATCTTTAGGGAGCTTACTTTCAAATTCAGCGTAAAAATTATCGTAGTGAGTCATGCCACGACGGGCAGACTCAACGGTCAGTCGATCATAAAAGTCTTCATAGTGTTTACGTTCTTTAAGCACACTGCGCATACTATCATTTTAAAATACAAGTCAGCCAAGAGCCTATTGCATCTTCCTATATATTAGGGATAAAACTCAAAGAACCAATGAATTTATATTCTTAACACATCGTTCTGTACGTTGCTACGTCGTGGCAAGAGTAAAAATGTGGTATAATGTACCTCATCTCACGGTCGACAAGCATCCGTGGTAATTAACCGATAGCAACGGATATATCATGGCCTTGCCCCTAAAAGAATCTCTATACCACAAAACCGCATTCCTCAATTTATTTAATGAGGCTTTGATTGATAGCCACGAGCTAACCACTAAAAGCCAGTTAAGTCTTTTCATGTTGCGTATTGATGGCGGGAAGTTCGACTATGAAAGGATGTACGAAGTGCTAGGTGAGGCTTCCTTAACTTATGCGGTATCGCGCTCTTTTTATAAACAGAAGTACGACAATCATACGCTTCACGCCATTCAGTCTCAAGTAGGTCAGCTTTTTAGGAATGCTGATCTTAATGACGGTGAAGGAGGAGAATTACTGCTTTATTGTTTTCTTGAGTCTCACCTTGGAGCACCAAAAATCCTTTCAAAGATGGAGCTAAAAACAGATGGTAATGATTACGTAAAAGGTGCCGATGGTATTCATATCCTAAGTACGGGCGATCTAGGCTTTCATCTGATTTTCGGTGAATCAAAAATGATAGGAGACTCCACAGAGAAAGGGTCGAGTTTTCGCAAAGCAGTAAGTGATGCGTTTAAATCAATACACGCAATCGAAACTGAAGGCTTCGGTAATGAAATACGTTTAGTAGATTCAAACCTCATGAAAGAAAGCTTCGATGAGAGTACAATTTCAGAACTTAAAAAAATAATCGTACCTTCAGGTAGAGATAAATCAATCTCTAAGCAAAACGCCTATGGCTTATTCCTAGGATTTGAGATAGATATCATTGATTGGGATGTGCTCAATATGACAGATGTCGAATTTGAAGAAAACATCAAAGCTGCCATAACATCAGCTGTTGAAAATAAGTATGATCATATTATTAAGAAGATTAAAGAATATGGTCTCGAAGGCAGGCACTTTTACTTCTATACGGTGCCGTTTCTTAAAGACAGCCATACTAACATTGATATCACCAGGAAGGCTATGATAAAGCGTATATGTCACAAGAATTAGGTGAGCAGTTAAGGGCTGAGGTATTAAAAAACAAATACTTCTACGAGCTATTCTCAAGGCTAGAAGAGCTTGCTGCAAAAAAGCTTTTCGGTATCAATGTGATAAATGACGCATTGAATCATACAGAATATGCCGACCTACTCAGGTTTGCAGATATCCTTTCGCATTCCTCTGAAGCTGAAGCTCGCAATAAAGCGTATAAAATCATCACATTAATGGTTGACTCTGATATCATTGATACTTCTTTCAGGTCCTATGCCGAAGCAATCCTTGCCAAACTCGGAAACTTCCCTGGCCTTAACTATCTTCAGGCTAAGTATGGCGGAGAAACTCCACTGCCCTTAGAACGAGAAGTCGAAAGACAATATAAAATTGCAACTCAAAAAACCGCCGACAACGAGTTCATTCTCACTGATGCCCAATATAGTATCGTTAAAAATATTGATAAGCATGATTACTACAGCTTTTCTGGTCCAACTTCAATCGGTAAGACTTTTATCATTAGAAACTACATCTATAAGCTCACCAAGGAAGCGGCACTAGAGAACAGCTGCGCAATTATATTAGTGCCCACACGAGCACTAATAGGGCAGCTTGCTGATGAAATAAGACGACAGATAAAAGATAGTGACGTGAATGTCGCCACCTTTCCCTCTATCTCAAAATATATAAGAAGCCGATACAATTCACACATTTTCGTCTTTACCCCGGAAAGGTTGCTTAGTTATGTCTCAAGTGAAGATGCCATAAACATCAAGTACTTGTTCGTGGATGAAGCGCAAAAAGTTGTTGCTATTGACGACTCTCGAAGTTCTTTGTATTACCATTCTATATACGAGTCGGTCAGGAAATTTGCCACCAAAATTATATTTGCCTCTCCAAATATACCTAATCCAGGAATCTTTCTTGGCATTTTCGAGAAAGACCGTCAAGGCGTATTTGCAACAAGCGAGCAAACCGTGTCACAAAACAGATATTTCGTGGATCTGACAGAAAATGAATTGTCATATTTCTCCGAGTTCGGTGATAAAGAATCGCTAGATATAAGCAATACATTGTTACCGCGTTCAAGCTACGCTCTGGTGGAGAAAATTGGAAAGAACGATAATAATATCATCTACTGCAATACGCCTACCGAGACCGTTGAACGTGCGTTAAAATTTGCTCAACAGCGAGTTGAAATCAGTGATGATAAAGAATTGGAGAGTTTGATCAGCTTTATTGGCCAGTATGTTCACAAAGACTACTACTTGATTGAGTGTTTAAAGAAGGGCGTTGCATTTCACCATGGTAGGATGCCACAAAGAATTAGGAAAGAGATTGAAGATATATTCGCTAAACGCGACTCTGCTCTTAAATTCATGTTCTGCACTTCGACATTATTAGAAGGTGTTAATTTGCCGGCTAAAAATATTTTTGTAGTTAACGATAGTCATGGTTCTCATCATTTTAAAAAAATTGATTTTGAAAACCTAATTGGTCGCGCCGGAAGACTTACTAAGGAATTCTCGGGAAATGTAATTTGCGTTAGAGATGATGCAAGAAGGTGGCACAATGAAGAAAAATTAATTTCGCGATCTCGCTTACCTGATGTAGAAAGTTTCTTAACGGATAAAAATCCTCGTCATACAAAAGAATATCGCAATATCTCAAAAGCGCTTACGGGTCAGCCATTAGCAACAAACTTAAGATCCGGAGAGCGAGAAAACATTAATCATTACGCATCTATTATGCTCCTCCACCAGATCGAAGATGAAGGGTCAATACTACGCACGGGTTTTCTAAAGAAAGACAAGGAAGCTAGGGATCTCCTACAAAGCATAGAAAAGATGAATCGTGTACCAGCCCGAACATTGCGGCTTTCTTCAACAATCAAGCCTATTTATCAGAATCGTGCCTTAGGTTATATAACTAGCAAAAACGACACGAGCATGGATGATGATATTCTTGGCTTACTAAAGACTTTA
>CAYTIU010000025.1:0-10413 GCA_964438085.1 uncultured Candidatus Saccharibacteria bacterium
GGCAAGTAGTACTGATGTAATTGGCCCAATTACGATGACAGTAGAAGATACCGCAGCTGTATTAGATGTAATTGCTGGCAAAGATGAGCTTGACGGGACAACAATTGATCGCGAAGAAAACTATAATGATTTGCCAGTAAGTCTCAAAGGTAAGAAAGTGGGCGTTATAAAAGAATGTATGGACGGTGGCGTTGATGAGACAGTCAAAGCGCATATACAATCAACCATTGGAATGCTTAAGGAAGCAGGCGCAGACGTTACTGAGATAAGTTTGCCGCTTTTACCTATGTCGTTGGCGGTCTATTATGTCATCTGTCCGGCTGAAGTAAGCAGCAACTTAAGCCGTTATGATGGCCAGCGGTATGGGTTTTCGTATGAAGGTGCGCAAAATCTTGAAGAAAGTTACAAAAAAACCCGATCAATTGGGTTTGGCAAAGAAGCGAAACGTCGGATCATGCTCGGTACTTATGTGTTATCGAGCGGATATTACGACGCGTATTATAAGCGGGCACAGACAGTTCGTACTAAGCTTATAGAAGAATTCAAGCAAGTATTTGAGTCAGTAGATTTTCTGGTTGGCCCAACAGCACCGACAACTGCATTTAAAATTGGTGAGCACGCAGCTGATCCGCTGCGAATGTATCTCACAGACGTTATGACCGTTGCTGTAAATTTAGTTGGCATACCAGCAATAAGTGTACCTGCTGGTATGAGTAATGGCTTGCCAGTAGGGCTTCAGATTATCGCGCCGCATAAAGAGGACAAAGCATTGTTAGGGTTCGCAAAAGAAGTCGAAGGAGTTATACATGAACGGTGACTTATTAGCAATTATTGTGGTAGCTGTTGCCTTTTTTGGTATTCTTTTAGGAGTGTTGGCCATAGCAACGCGTACGCGTAAAAAGCCGCTTAATATTGAATATTTTATGACCAAATGGAAAGAGGCTCAAAGTCTTTGTCGGGATAAAGAAACATGGCCGCTGGCAATTATCAATGCTGATAATCTTCTCGATGAAGCACTTAAAAAATCAGGCTATAAAGGTAAGACAATGGGCTCGCGTATGGTAGCAGCGCAGCGTGACTTTAGCGATAACGACGGCGTTTGGTACGGACACAAGCTGCGCAATCGTTTAGTGCATGAGTCGAACGTAAAACTGACAGAAGCTGATGTTAAAGATGCTCTTGTTGGTATCCGCCAAGCTCTACGGGATTTGGGAGCATTGAAAAAATGATTTCGCAGGAAATTATTGACCAATACACAGTTACTATTGGTATTGAGTGTCATGTGCAATTAAAGACTCAAACAAAATTATTTGCTGCGGTCAATAACGATGCGCGTGATGTTGAGCCAAATACACTTGTAAGCCATATATGCTTTGGTTTGCCTGGAGCGCTACCGGTTTTGAACGAAGAAGCAGTTCGCTTAGCGATGCGAGCAGCTTTTGCGCTTGGATCTCGCCCGCAAAAGTTTAGTAAATTTGATCGCAAACACTATTTTTACCCTGACTTACCAAAAGGATACCAGATTACTCAGTTTGACCAGCCAATTATCTTAGGCGGTGCTATCACTATTGATGTTGGTGGCGTGCCCAAAGAAATAGGCATCACACGGGCGCATCTTGAAGAAGATGCGGGCAAGAGCACACACCCTGAGGGTAGAGATTACAGTTTAGTTGACTTAAATCGTGCCGGCACTCCACTCCTAGAAATTGTAAGCGAACCGGAAATGCATACCGCAGCAGAGGCAAAAGCGTATGCTCGTGAACTATACTTGCGCATGAAATACGCTGATGTATCTGATGCAAATTTATTCTATGGTAATATGCGTTTCGATGTAAACGTCAGTGTTAGTAAAACAGATGAACTCGGAACACGGACTGAGACAAAAAATATTAATTCATTTCGTGCTGTTGAGAAAGTTGTTGAGTACGAATCGCGCCGACAGATAGAAGAGCTCGAAAAAGACAATACCATTATCCAGGAAACACGAGGCTGGGACGATACAAAGCAAAAGACATTTAGCCAGCGCACAAAAGAAGACTCACATGACTATCGCTATTTTCCAGACCCTGATATTCCGCCCATTGTACTGGGTGATGATCAGATCAGTGAAGCAGAGGCAGATATGCCAGTTATGCCAGATGAGTGGAGAAAGAAACTAGCTGCGCTTCAGGTGCCACACGCACAGATCGAAACACTACTTGATGCAGAAGTTGAGTTTGAGAACGCTTCATTTTTACCACTTATAGAGCAGCATTTCGATAATAAAGACCTTGTGAAATTTCTCGTTAACTGGCAGGTGAATGCGTATATTCCTCTTATGAGGGACGGAGTCTTCAAGCAGCGAGATGTAAAGGGTCTCCAACTTGAAATAGGGATTTATACACTGGTGCAGGCCAAAAAACTGAATTCTACGAATGCAAAAGTACTGTTCGAAGAACTTGTACGTGCCGAGAGCTTGCCAAAGAGTATTGAAGAGTACGCAACTGATAAGGGCTACATTCAAGTATCAGACGAGTCTGAGATTGCAGACATTGTAGCCCAGGTTATAGCTGCTCATGAAAAAGCGGCACTTGATGTAAAAAATGGCGAGATGAAAGCCATTGGATTCTTGGTGGGCCAGGTTATGAAGCAGTCAAAAGGTAAGGCGAACCCGGCTATGGCGCAGGAAGTTATTAAAAAACAACTCGGGCTATAGGCGCATACTGTCCGTATAATGCACATGCTATGATAGGAGAATATGACAAAAGTTAGAAAAGCAGTTATTGCAGCAGCAGGATTTGGCACTCGGTTTTTGCCGCAAACAAAAGCAATGCCAAAGGAAATGTTGCCATTGGTTGATAAGCCGATCATTCAACATATTGTTGAGGAGCTTGTGGACGCAGGTATAGAGGATATTGTTATTGTAACTGGTTATCATAAAAGATCTATTGAAGATCATTTTGACCATATGAGTGCGGAATTACGTGAGAATCTACGCGTAAGTAAAAAAATAGACTTACTCAAAGAGACAAAAAAGATATCCGGGCTTGCTAACTTTGCGTATATTCGCCAAAAAGGATTGCAAGGCAACGCAACACCGCTCCTTAATGCAGAGCATCTTTTAGGAGATGAGCCGTTCATATATGCTTTTGCCGATGATTTTATTGATGCATCGCCCTCGCGGTTTCGCCAGATGATTGCAGCACATAAAAAGCATAACGCAAGCATTCTATCTTGTATTCGTATCGAAAAAGACATTGATTATGAACGATATGGGGTTGTTGCCGGCCAGGTGGTGCAGCCTGGGCTGTTACGTATGTCTACGATTGTCGAGAAGCCTGGCAAGCAAGGTGCGCCAAGTGATCTTGCGAGTGTTAGCGGTTATTTGCTCCAGCCCAGTATTTTTGAATATTTGCGCAAAACGCAAAAAGAAGTTGACGCTAAAGCTGGCGAAGAATTTATGGTGCAGCCAGCAATGCGGGAGATGATTAAAGATGGACATTCGATGCTTGCACTAGAAATCCAAGATGGTAAATTTTATGACACCGGCAATAAGCTAGAATACTTAAAGACCCTTGTAGATTTTGCGCTTAAAAGAGATGACATGAAAGACGATTTTAAGGCGTATATTGAGTCGATTGTAAAACAAAAATAAAGCTCTTAGCCAAAAATGTTATAATATCTAGCATGGAAACAGCAACTGAAATACTTGTCATTATTACTTCGTCAGTTCTTGTACTCTTTTTATTGCTTGCAATAGTGGGTGTAGTGCAGCTAATTTTGCTTGTACGCCAAATAAAGCACATCATAAAAAGAGCTGAAAGCGTTGCTGATACGGTAGAGGCAGTGAGTGAAACATTTGGCAAGGCTGCAGCACCAGCTGCAGTCGGTAAGATCATTGGAAACTTTCTGCAAGGTCTTACGAAAGATAAGAAGAGAGGGAGGTAACATATGAGTAAACAGACAGGGCGTTTTGCACTCGCAGCGTTATTCGCTGCTGCAGCAGGATATGTAACGGGTATTTTGACTGCACCAAAGAGCGGCAAGGAAACACGAGAAGACATTAAAGACGCTGCTTCAAAGCAGATTCGTGAAGCAGAAAAACAACTTAAGCAAAAGCACACAGAACTTAATAGCCTTATCCAAGTTGCATCTGAAAAGGTGACAGGTACCAGCAAGACAGCCAAGGAAGAGTTTGAGAAAAAGCTTACGCAAGCACACAAAGCAAAAGATAAGGTGCGCGTAGCGCTTAGCGGCGTTCATGATGGCGAGAGCAGCGATAAAGACTTACAAAATGCTATTAATGACGCTGAAAAAGCGATTGAGAACTTAAAGAAATACTTACGAAAGTAATTATGCCTCAAGCTAAGGCTAAAAAATCACAAAAACAAAAGACAGCAAAAGACTACGAAGCGATGGGTCGGCAATTAGAGGCGCTATATGATAGCGTAAATCCTCAGCGGAGTACCTTTTATAAAGCAGCTTTTCTGAAAGGCATATTAGGCGGAGTTGGCGGAGTTATAGGCGCAACTATTGTGATTGCACTCTTGTTATGGGTGCTCTCATTATTTGGTGATATTCCGCTTATTGGGCATTTTGTTGAAACGGTTCGTCGAACTATAGAGAGCCATTAGTACTGTTGTAAAAGTTAGGCTTTAGACACTGCACATAACAGCGTATACTAAGTGTATAAGCTTTTTAGTTTGGGGTAATAAGGATGGCGCAGAAAACCGCTCAGGTTTCTTTGAAACCAAGTGATTATGTACACTTGCATAATCATACACAGTTTAGTTTACTTGACGGTCTGACTCGAGTCGGCCCGCTTATGGACTTTACAAAAACGCATGGCATGGAAGCAGTAGCCATGACAGACCATGGTACTATGTCTGGAGCGATCGAGTTCTATAAAGAAGCGCTTGATAAGGATATAAAGCCAATTATTGGCCTAGAAGCATATGTTGCAGCGCGAAAACATACTGACAGAGATCCCCAAAAAGACAAGAGCCGGTTTCATCTTATTCTGCTAGCCATGAATATGACTGGCTACCAGAACTTAATGAAGCTTTCGACTATCGCTAACTTAGATGGCTTTTATTACTATCCTCGCATTGACCACGATTTATTAGAAAAATATAACGAGGGCATAATTGCATTGAGCGGCTGTATGAGCGGTGAGGTTGGCAGTGCGCTAAAAGAAGCTCAATATGAGCAAGCTAAAAAGGTAGCAAAGTGGTATAAGGGGGTATTTGGAGACCGATATTACCTTGAACTGCAAGATCACGGCCACCCCGATAACCCGCTCACCAGCATAGACCAGCAACAAATTAACGAAGGTATCCTGAAGCTTGGCAAAGAACTAGATATTCCTGTAACGTTAACGTGCGATGCGCACTATTTGCATCACGAAGATCAAGACGCTCACGAGATTTTGCTCTGTGTTGGGACAGGTTCATTCTTAAGTGATGAAAAGCGTATGAGCCTTAAAGATTTTCCGCTTCATGTGGTTGAGCCAAAGGAACTTATCAAGAGATGGGGCAAGGATCACCCTGAAGTTATTACAAATACAAAGGCAATTGCTGATCGATGTGATCTGCACCTTGAACTTGGCAGGATTCTGATTCCAAATTTTCCGGTACCTAAGGGTGAGACAGAACAAAGCTACCTTCATACACTGGTCTATCAGGGTTTAGCTTGGCGATATGGAGGCAAGAGCGAAAAAGAAGTGAGTACATTATCTGTTGCAGATGCCAAGAAAACGCTTCCGAAAGATATTCTCACACGCGCGGAGTATGAGGTAAGGGTTATTGATAATATGGGCTTTAACGGATACTTTTTGATTATCCAAGATTTCATTAATTGGGGCAAAGACCAGGGTATCGTGTTTGGCCCGGGTCGTGGAAGTGCTGCTGGATCGATTATTTCATATGCGCTTAAAATTACAGAAATTGATCCGATACAGTACGATTTGCTCTTTGAGCGGTTTCTGAATCCCGACCGAATCAGTATGCCTGATATCGATATCGATATCCAAGATACGCGTCGGGACGAGGTTATTCAATACTGTGTTGATAAGTACGGTAAAGACAGGGTAGCAAATATCGTTACCTTTGGGCGGATGTTTGCACGTAACGCTGTGCGTGATGTATCGCGAGTGCTGCAGGTGCCATACGCTGAAGCAGACAGGTTAGCAAAAATGATACCTGCTCCGGTCCAGGGTCGGCACATTCCGCTAGAAACATCTTTAAAAAAGGACGCAGAACTTAAACGGGAATATGAATCAAACGAAACGGCCCACAAGGTATTTGACCAAGCAGTACGGCTTGAAGGCACCATTCGTTCGCATGGTGTACACGCCGCTGGCGTGGTGATTGCACCAGATGATATTGTAAAGTTTGCACCGCTCGAAATGGCTCAAAAGGGCGTTGTAACTACGCAATATTCAATGGGCCCGGTTGAGGAGCTTGGGCTGCTTAAAATGGACTTCTTGGGCTTAAGTAACTTAACGATTATCAAAAATACCTTACGAATTATTAAAAGGGTATATAACAAAGATATTGATATCAACACCATTCCGCTTGACGATGAAGAAACATTTAAATTGTTTCAACGAGGCGATACCACGGGCGTGTTCCAGCTTGAATCGGCTGGTATGAAACGATACCTTAAAGACCTCAAGCCAACGGTGTTTGATGACATTATTGCTATGGTTGCTTTGTATCGCCCGGGTCCGATGCAGTTTATCGATAGTTTTATCCGGCGCAAGCACGGGCAAGAAAAGATTGAGTACCTACACCCTAAAATGGAAAATGCGTTAAGCAATACCTACGGTGTTTTGGTGTACCAAGAGCAGTTTATGCAGATCTCAAAAGACTTAGCGGGCTTTAGCGGCGGACAGGCAGACACATTGCGCAAGGCTGTTGGTAAGAAGATTATGTCAATGATGAAAAAGGTTAAGCCGGAATTTGTTGAGGGCGCAATTGAACATAGCGGCGCAGACAGGGTGTTGATGGAGAAGTTCTGGGACCAGCTAGAAGAGTTTGCAAATTACTGTTTTAACAAATCGCACGCGGCGTGCTATGGGCTTATTGCCTACCAAACGGCATATCTGAAAGCGCATTACCCTGCTGCTTTTATGGCAGCGCTTATGACGAGTGACTATGATGATATTGACCGGCTGGCCATTGAAATTACTGAATGCCAACATATGGGTATTGATGTGTTGCCGCCAGATGTTAATGAGTCGTTCGTAGAGTTTGCAGTAGTGCCTGACCCCAAGAATCCAGATAATCGAAGGGCACCAATACGTTTTGGCATGAATGCTATTAAAAATGTCGGTACGCATGCGGTTGAAGAGATTTTACGCGCTAGAAGTATCGATGAGACATTTACGGATATCGAAGATTTCTTTGCAAAAGTGAACGTTCGTACTGCAAACCGTAAAACGCTGGAAAGCCTCATAAAAGCTGGGGCGTTTGACCGGTTTGGTAGCCGCTCCAACCTTTTGCATAACATGGATACTATGATTGCATATGCTTCTCGCTTGCAAAAACAAGCCAGCAGCGGACAGACTGATTTATTCGGTAATCTGCTTGAAGAAGATAGCCACATGAAGCCTAAATTAGCACTCGAAAATGCGCCCGAGGAGCATAATCTGCGCGAGCAATTATTGTGGGAACGCGAACTGCTAGGACTATACTTAAGCCATCATCCGCTCTCGATGTATGAAAAATTTCTTAGCGAACAGACGGTAGCTATTGCCTCATTTCAGCCAACACATGATGGTAAAACAGCCAAAGTGGGCGGCGCGATTAATGATGTCCGAGAAATTACCACCAAAAATGGACAAAAAATGGCGTTTGTACGCATAGAGGATAAAACAGGGGAAATGGAGCTGATTGTTTTTCCAAATAGCTTCCAACAAACGCTCGGCTTATGGCAGCGCGATACAGTAGTACTGGTAACCGGAAAGGTCTCTGCAAAAGACCGGGACGGGAATATGGTTGATGATATAAAAATTATGGTTGATGATGCGCGGGAAATTACCGCTGAACAGGCTCAGAATTATCAGGAAACTGGCAAAAAAATAAAAACTCCAAAACCAAACAAGAAAGTAAAAGCTGCTTTGTCTGAAAAGACGCAAAAATCTCTCAGCACTCAGACTCCTGCGCGTTTATATGTACGATTACCTAATAGTGATGACCAGGCAGTATTAATAGCACTTAAACAAAAAATTGATAAACACCCAGGCAGTACAGAGGTAGTACTTGTGCTCGGTGCTTCAGACAACAAACAGATTATAAAATTACCCCGAGGTGTGGAGCCAGCAGAGCCACTTATTGGGGCACTACATGAGTTGGTTGGTGCAGATAATATCAAAATCCAATAATTTGCCCCTAAGCATAAGCATGGTATAATTAAAGCAAGTAAAGGTTACATAATGGCCATTGCAGTAAAACAAAAACCTAAACGAACCATTAGCCATAAAAAACGGCGTGGCGTACACCAAAAACGAAGTACACATTTTGTAAAAGCGTACTGGCCTTATTTGCCGCTCTTATTTATTGTTGGGCTTGGACTGATTTTTAATAGCAGCTTTATCCAAAGTGGTGTCTTAAGCTACGCAACGAACGTTACACCGGCTGGCTTGCTGTCGAGTACGAACGTCGAACGCGAACAAAATGCACTTCACAGTCTTACATTAAACCCTACGCTTTCCCAGGCTGCCCAGGCAAAAGCCAACGACATGATTACGCGCAACTATTGGTCGCATGTTACGCCTGATGGGCAGGAACCATGGGTTTTTATTAACCAAACAGGATATCTGTATCAGGCAGCGGGCGAGAATTTAGCGTATGGTTTTGCAGATAACATGAGCACGGTGACGGGGTGGATGAATAGCCCGGGGCACCGCGCAAATATTCTCAACGGAACATACAGTGAAGTAGGTTTTGGCATTGCCCATAGCCCAAACTATCAGAATGAAGGAGAGCAAACTATCGTTGTTGCATTGTACGCTAAGCCAGTTGCTGTTGCCCGAGCTGCTCCTGCGGCCGCCGAGAATACTCCACCGCCACAAACGGCAGCTGGACAGCCAATAGCAGTAAATAGTACAAGAAGTTCTGGCAAGCTTGCGGTAACTGCGGTCGTACCTGGTGAAACAAAAGTTGCTCGCGTCCAAATGGCAACCAGCGGCAGCGCGCCGTGGAGCCTCTATGTAGTCTCGATTCTTGGTGCGTTATTACTCTTCTTGTTTATTATCCGGCATAGTCTTGCCTGGCATAAAGTGCTTGTAAGAGGCGAAGAGTTTATCATTAAGCATAAAGTGCTCGATGTGGTGATTGTCAGCGGTATTATGATCGGCTTTATCTTAACGCGCACCAGTGGTGTTATTCAGTAAATGCGCAGTGATATAGCGCCATAGCGGCAGCCTGCACAACATTGAACGATTCTTTTGTGCCAAGCATAGGAATTACTATCGTTTTGTCACAAAGTGCCAGTACTTCGGGCTCAATACCCTCGGTCTCGCGCCCAACTAAGAGGGCTATATTTTTAGGCGGCTTATATGTAGGTAACGGGATTGCATCAGGGGTTTGCTCGAGCGCAACGACAGAGTAGCCCTGCTTTTTAAGTGTGGCTATACAGGTTTCTATATCTTCTTCGTGTGTCCAAAAATTACGCTTCTCAGCGCCGAGAGCAGTTTTAGTAATTTGCTTGGTTAATTTTTCAGCGATATGTGGTAAGCGCGTATCCTGCATTTGTACTGGATAGGGTGTGTAGCCAGTAAGATAGACGTGCTTTACGCCAAGCCCGTCCGCTGTTCTGAGTAGCGACCCAACATTATGGGTGCTCCTAAGGTTATGAGCAATAAGCGTAATAGTTGCCATGCTGTTTCACTATAGCAAATAATCATGTATTTCATAACGCTCATGGTTTATACTAGTAGATATGATTACTGTAGTAAGGCGGCAAACGCTATGAGTCAAGATGCCCGCGTGATTGAAGAACAGGCAACACAGCGCCGTTCCCGGTTATTGAATCTGGACTATGTTGATACGTCGCAGATGGCAGAGAAGCCATTGTTTAAAGATGTTTTGACTATTATGGAACTGAAGCAGCTTCGTATTATTCCGGTGTCTGTTACAAAGGGCAATATATTATTTGGCATTACTACCACGACGTCACAGCAGACTATGCAGCAAATCCAGCAACGGTTTGCTGATTATCGCGTAGCTTTTGCGATCATTTCTGATACCGGCTACCAGGAATATATTCGGTTATATGATCCCCCAAAGCAGGTTGTCTATCAAGATATTGAACTGAATGCTGCCGGATCTGATGATCTTATCCAGCAAGTTTCTCAGACGCTTGAACAGGTGCGAGCTGATGATATGTTGGCGTATTTGGTTGAGCAGGCGCATAGGCTAAAAGCGTCAG
>CAYTIU010000025.1:10423-10636 GCA_964438085.1 uncultured Candidatus Saccharibacteria bacterium
ATTCATATTGAGCACCAGAAAGATTTTGTACGTATCCGTTTTCGTATCGACGGTGTTTTGCACGCTATTGCAAAACTTTCAACCGAGAAAAACCGTATCCTTATTTCTGCAATCGCCAGCGGTGCTAATGTTTCTACGAGTGCTGATGAAGCCCAGCAAGGTCATATTGCGCAGCATGTAAGAATGGCAGATGGTGCAGAAGTTGATGTGAAC
>CAYTIU010000026.1:0-10453 GCA_964438085.1 uncultured Candidatus Saccharibacteria bacterium
ATTACCCGGGTTGACGGGTCTGGTAACGGGGGCTTTAACCTTGAACTTACCGATCATCTGGTTCACTACCAGCAAGCTATCCATATGCACATGCACCGTTTGCGCGCCATATTTGAGCGCATGCTCAAGCCCATTTTTCAATGAAAGGTATTCTGCTTGATTATTTGTAGTGACACCAAGATATATCCCATTGCGTACTAGCTCGTTATCTTCCATGTCGTACAATACATAACCGCACGCAGACGGCCCCGGGTTGCCACGCGAGCCACCATCACCAAACAGCTTTACCTCCCTGACTACTTCCTTGGCGGGTGTAGTATCTGGCTTCTGCACTTTATTAGAGATCTGGTCAATTGCACGAGCTAACTCATGGTCTTTATCAGTAACTGCATCTTCACTATGCGTATAGAGCCATATTTCTACTTTATTCCACTCATTTTCCCATTTTGGATGATGATTCATCTGTTCGGCTTGTTCAGCTACAGCCTGCATAAAAGCAAAGGCTTCCTTAAAATCTTCGAATTCAAATTTTTTATATAAACCATCTTCTGTTTCTTGCCACATATCCTTAAATCTTCTTCCTTTTATTTGATTACTTAATAGTAAGTATATCGCGTTTCTAGTAGCAATTGAACGTATGTATTCTTATTTAAGAAATAAAGAACCACAACTATGTCGCTAAAATCTCTAAAGCGTAGGCCCTACAATGCCGATAATACTATCTACTTTGATAATACGTGGTATTCTATAATCTTCATTATCAGCCATGACATAATACTGGTTTTCACCGAGAGTAAACGAAGAGACTTCTTTGGGCTCACCTTCAACCTCTACTCTGCCGCTCTCAATAGCAACAGATTGGCCTGGTAAACCATGTACCCGCCCGAGCGCTTGTATGCCCTCATTATTCTTATAAACAATGATCGCGTTATTGTCAGGTTGCTTATCAAACTTGTACACCAGAACTCTTTGGTTTTCTTTAAGAGATGGCGCCATACTGCTCCCATCTATTGTAAAAACCTGTGCAAACGAACTTATCCCTACTAACGCAACTATTGTTACAAAGATAGAAGCAAAAACATTACCTATAATCCAGGAAGCAATTACTCCCCCAATGCTGTACCAGTGTGGAGCAAGTCTCTTAAGCAACAAAGCCCATACGACTACACCTCCGATACTACTAGCAAATACTAGGAAAATTAGTCCTATATCACCACCAACAAAGAAGCCAATTAAGCCTATTGCTACTAAAAAGGCTACCTCATAACCTATAATCTTTTTTGTATTAGCCTTGCTAGACTTTAGCCCCAAAATTCGAAGCGACAGCCATAGACAAACTGCCATTAACAAGGAGTATTGAACGATCAGCAAGACAATCAAGAGAAATGAGGCATGCATAAGCTGTATACTAGCATAATTTATAGCTAAAATACATATATAACTACTTGGTCGGGGTGACAGGACTTGAACCTGCGACCTCACGGCCCCCAGCCGTACGCGCTAGCCAACTGCGCCACACCCCGCGAGCATATATCTTGGAATAAAAAGACCCTCGGACGCCATAACCATGATGACAACCTGGCAAAAAATTCCCAGGTGGGTGCTCTCACAGCTAAACCACGGTCTAGCTAAATATTAAGCTCCCTAATGATATGTATTCAGATTATCATTAGACGGTCACGCAACCCAGAGGGTCACCTACTATTATAAGCCGAGAAGGAATAAAGAGATAGTCTCATTTAATTTATAAATAATCTGACCGAATGCTGGTACCATCAAAATCAGCGCAAACACAATCACAATTCCAAACTGTTCAAGTTGAGCCATAACGTTACGTAGGGCATCTGGCGCAAAGGCATATAGAACACGCGAGCCATCGAGCGGCGGAATTGGCACAAGATTAAATATAAAAATACCAACGTTTATACTGACAAATATGGTAAGCGCGTTATGTATTGCAATATTACCAGAGAACGCATGGGCTATAACCGCGCCAATAATTGCCAAGCCAAGATTGGTGAATGGTCCAGCTGCAGCCATCAGCGCAGCACCAAACTCTTCAAATTTCACTCTTTCGGGGTTAAACGGCACTGGTTTGGCTGCCAAAATTGGAGCTTGGAACAGTATGAGCGTGATGATCGGTAATGCTATTGTCATATACGGATCAATGTGGCTCAACGGATTAAGGCTGATTCTTCCTTCGTCCTGGGCGGTTGTATCACCAAGTTTAAATGCAACATAGGCGTGCATCATCTCGTGAAGGCTAATTGCGATCACAATTGTTATAAACGCTATAAGGAGCGTAAAAGGGTCAATCGAAAATTGCATATACTACCTAGCATAAAGCATGCTGGGTAAATAGTTAACCTAAATCATTACGAAAATATTTAAGAGTTGACGAAAACAGTAAAAACCTATACAATAACACCTTGAGTAAAGGATTATTATGAGTAAATGTGAAATTACCGGTAAAGGCAAACAGTTTGGTCACAATGTGAGCTTTTCGCAGCGCCATACCAAAAAAGTATGGAAACCAAACCTTCAGACGAAAACTATTGTTGTAGATGGCAAAAAAGTAAAGATGAAGATAAGCACCCAAGCTATCCGTACTATGAAGAAAAAAGGCCTGATCGCCTCTTAATTATTTCTCTTAGAAGTCAAAAACACCGAGAATACCTCGGTGTTTTTTAGTTACATACGATATGTAATCTAAGCAGCGCTTGGCTTCAAAACAACGAGCTGCGTTGTTTCTCCGATATCGCTATGTTTGAGCTTGAGTTTATCGGTTGTTTCCTTTGGTTCCATTGAAAGTTCAGCCAAAGCCTGGTCAATGGTTTGCTGCGGAACAGCGTATGCAAGTGTCTTGTTATCATAATGTGTTGGGATTACGAGCTTTGGTTCAATTTCCTTAATGAGCTTCAGCGCACCAATCGGGTCAGTTGTATAACCGTTTCCACCAACTGGCACAAACAGCACATCAATTGTGCCAATCTCCTCTAGCTGGCGCTCGTTCAGTTCTGGGTATATATGTCCTGCAACCAAAAAACGCATATCATCAACTATAATCTTATACATTGTTGCTTCTTTTTTGTTTGGTTCGTCCATATGAGCACGAGCTGGAATTCCATAAACCATAACGCCACTCACCTCATATTCGCCCGGACCATTCACCATAAGCGACGGCTTAATTGCCGGAATGCTATGCGGGCCAGTGTTAAGCACGATATCACCATCTTTTAAAATAGTCTTTTTACCGAGATCAGCCAAATTATCATCAATTACAATGCGTAATTGTTTTTTGCTAATACTGACACAGTTTGCACCGTAAAATTGTATATCCATAGAGTCCTTCCTTTTAGCTCAATGTTTCGTGTTTATCTACTAATACCTGCTTTTTTGCCTCAAGCACAGTTGTAATGAACCGGTCATTTATCTTCAGCCTATAGTCGTATTCTGCTGGAGTAAGGAGTACATATCGTATTTCTTTACCCTCTTTTTCTTCAAGTTCTGTCACGTACTTTGTAACCTGGTTCTCGTTGACATTACCGACTATAAGCAGATCGATACCGCTTGATTCATCTCGGGTAAACTGGCCAGTTAATAACGCAACCTCTACGTTACCAAGTGCTTTTAGGTCAGCGTCCTGAGCCGCGTTACCTGATTTACTCTTTTTTGTTTTTGCACCCGCACTAGTAGCTCCAGCACCTGCGCCAAATATTTCACTCAGCGGCTGGAAGAATTCAAATTCTTGGTTAACTTCATAGTACAATTTATTATTTGTAGTTTCAGATACAATAATCCCGGCATTTAATAAATTAGCAAGTTCACGGCGAACAGAATTTATCTGCTCATCTATTTTACGTGTAATCTCCCGGACATAGAAAGAACGATTCGGATTACTATAGAAAAGCCCGAGCAACTTGACCCTTGTTTTCGACCCAAATAATTGATCTATCATACGTATATTGTAACAGATTATGTTTCAAGAGGCGTACGTTAAGTGTTCAGAAATGTTGTTACGTATGCAACGGCTTCATTTTTGTTGTTCACCCATTGTATATGCTGGTTGCGCTTAAACCATGTCCTTTGTTTTTTAATAAGCTGCATTGTGTGCATTATGATCTGCTCCCAAACTTGCTCCAAAGAAGCTTCTGCCTCAAAGTACGGCTGCCACTCTCGATATCCAATTGACCGCATCGGTTCAATATCCCAACCATACTGCTCAGACAAGCTTTTAACTTCTGCCTCTAGACCTTGCCTAAGCATCTCATCAACCCGTATTTCAACCCGGCTGCGCAGCTGCTCTTTTGGTATATCTACCCCTAGAATAAGCGTGTTATTGCGCAGCATTTTTTTCGTCATAGCCTGTCCGTTCGTCTCGATCAAACGTACAAGCCGTCGCTTATTATGTATATCTATACCGTCAGTTGATAACCTTTTTTGAGCTGCTATTTCAAGCAGCTCTTCGAGGCTCTTATTATTCAGTATGCGCCGCGTACCAACATCAGCCGCTGTACGAAAATCATAATCAAACAAAATGCTGTCTACATACAATCCGGAGCCACCAACAAGTATTGGAATTTTATGGCGCTCGGCAATATTTGCGATCGCTCGGTCGGCATGGTGCTTAAAGTCTGCAGCCGAAAATCCTGCTTCTGGGTCAGCAATATCAATAAGATGATGTTGTATTTCTGACATCTGTTTTTGTGTAGGTTTCGCACTGCCGATATCAAAACCTTTGTATACCGTTACGGCATCTGCGGCAATAACTTCACCGCCAAACTGCTGCGCTAATGTAATACCCAGCTCTGTTTTACCAGAGGCGGTAAATCCTACAACAGCTATAATCGATGCTACGCTATTCTTGCTCTCTATATCCACGGCGTCGCCTTTTTTACATTCATATAGACCATATGATCTCGTTTAGATTTTTTATATATCCATACTCATCAAACATAATTCCTTCGCCCTCAAGCATGTGTTGGTGCGCTCGTTTTCCGCCTGGATAGCCTGCCGCCATGCCGCCCTTTTTATTAACCACGCGTTGCCATGGCATTGCCGGATCGCCAAAATGTGCAATGCCGCCCACGATCCGCGCTGCCCGCGCATTGCCAGCCAACGCCGCAATTTGCCCGTAGGTCATCACACGGCCAAACGGTATTTGAGCAACAATTGTATAGACTTTTTCTCTAAAGTTAGGTTCTTGCATACCTATATTATAACGATGTTTTGCGTGTTCGACTCTTATGCTCGTGGGCGATTGTTTTAAGGCATTCGTCAACAGTGTACGTTGCATCAGTATCCTGTACGACTATATCTTTGCGGATACGAGGCTTTAGTTCTCCGCTCTCAATTTCCTTTTCGCCAATGACTAAGGTGTACGGAAGTTTCATGACTTCTGCAGTACGAATTTTCTTGCCAACTGACTCGTTAGAGTTATCAATTGTAACGCGTAAACCGAGATCCTGTGCCTTGGCAAGTATTTCATCTGCAAACGCTACGGTCGGCTGTTCCTGGTTTACGGTAATAATTCGGACTTGCTCCGGTGCAAGCCACAACGGAAACTTACCCGCCGTATGTTCTATATATACGCTCAAGAAACGCTCAATCGAGCCAAGTAGCGCTTTGTGTATCATGACTGGTTGTTTTTCTTGCCCGTCTGTATCGGTATATGTCAATTTAAATCGTTCCGGCTGCAAAAAGTCGAGTTGTAGTGTTGCGCACTGCCATTCTCGCTCGAGCGCATCACGCACCATAAAATCAACCTTCGGGCCATAAAACGCTGCTTCGCCCTCGATAATTTCATAGGTAATATCATTAGCTTCGACTGCCTTTTTCAGCGCATCTTGTGCACGCTGCCAGGTCTTACTATCGCCAAGATATTTATCAGAATCATCTCTAAACGACAATGTCGCCCGATACGGCATATCTAACACTAAATACATATCCCGTACCATTTCTATAATATGAGCCAATTCTTCGCCCACTTGGTCATCGCGGCAAAATACGTGGCTGTCATCTTGCGTAATCATGCGTACTCGGCTTAACCCGTGCAACTCGCCAGACTTTTCATCGCGGTACACCTGCGTATTTTCCATGTAACGTATCGGCAAATCACGGTAACTGCGCGGGCGGGCAGCATAAATCTGCGCGTGATGCGGGCAGCTCATTGGCTTCAGCATAAATTCATCATCAGATTCATCGCTATTCACCATAAAACGCTCCGGATACATATCGTAATGCCCCGACACTTTATAGAGCTCGCTTCTGGTGATATGCGGAATCATGACGCGCTCATAGCCATAACGAGCCTGGAGTTCCTGGGAAAATTTCCCAAGCTCATCGCGCAATACTGTACCACGTGGCGTAAAGAGCGGCAGCCCTGGACCGACCAGGTCTGATATCACAAATAAATCGAGTTCTTGCCCAAGTTTACGGTGATCACGCTTTTTTGCTTCTTCTAATAACTCGAGGTGCTGGCGTAATTCTTTTGGTGTCTTGAATGCTACGCCATACACCCGCTGCATCTGCGGATTACCTTCTTTACCACGCCAATATGCCCCAGATACGCGCATGAGCTTAAATGCGCCAACCTTGCCCGTTGACTCAACGTGCGGACCACGGCATAGGTCAGTAAAATCACCATTCCTATAAAATGACACCTCTGCAACTTGGCTGACCGCGCTCGTATCTAGCCCAAGTTCTTCGCTATCAATATCTTTTGCTGCCGTTGTACCAGCGCGTTTTAGATCGTGTAGTAGTTCTTTTTTGTACGGCTGGTCGTATTTCTCTGCCCAAGCTATCGCCTCGTCAATCGCCATAGTAAAGCGCTCAAATGGTAGGTCTGCTTTGATGATCTCTTTTATCTTGGCTTCAATGCGCTCAAAATCCTCGTCCGATATGCTATCTTCGCCCAGGTCAATATCATAATAAAATCCATGCTCGACAACCGGCCCAACGCCAAACTTGGCTTGCGGCCAGAGGTCTTGTATGGCGGTAGCAGTGATATGAGCCATGCTGTGGCGCATAGCATGTAGTTGGTCTTTTGTGTTATGTGCTGTATTCATATCTGTTAGGAGTATACCACCTGTAGTTAACAGATAAAACCTCAGATCAAATAAAAAGCATCGTGATTTCTCGCAAATAACCACGATGCTTCCGGACGATGTGTAACACATCGCAAAATCCCGCCTAACACATTTCTATGATAGCAAGGTTAGTACTATATGGCTAGTACTAAAGTATTGTGAATAATACATGATAACCTGGGGAAAACTGCCTATGCTTAAATGAGCTCTTTTATACCATATACGGTATATAACTTTATTTGAGTTGTAAAAAAGCCAGCTAAGACCGGCCTTACTCTGGTGGGCGATATAGGACTTGAACCTATGACCTTCGCAACGTCAATGCGACGCTCTAGCCAACTGAGCTAATCGCCCCCAAGTAACAGAGGTAATCATAGCAAGGTATAACGCTAAAAGCAATATTATTATAAGCGTATGCGGTTTGCTAATACTTGACTTTCATTTTATAACTTGCTAGATTGGATAGGTTAAACAGGAATTTTTGGTGAGTACCAAGAAATCACATGCGCTTGATGACTTCAAGCTCTTCTACGAGGAGTTAGCATCCTCGGAATCAATTACCCGCATTCGACGCACTCGTGCGATCGCTAAGTAGACTCTCTATAATTAGCTCTCATTCGGCTTCATATAGGTTCTTTGTGCGGTTTTTGTTATTTATCCACGATATTTTATAACTTTTCCACTAGCTTTTTTGATAGCTGTATGTCAATATATTGACATGGTATGTATATATTGTGGTTATAGAACCCGAGTCACCAACTCTCGGTCTAGCAAACGAAACTCAAGTGTCTGGCGCCGGCGCCAATGCTTACATTGTAAAGTAATTTTTACTTCTAGGGAACATGCGGATTTAGGTGGAACGCACGTTGTAAAACACTCTGATGGCTCTTTAGAGGCGTTTAGCCGCGATAATCTCTTTATTAGTGTGTATGAGAGCTGCGGACACCGTAAAAGCGCTCTTATAGACGCAGAAGCGCTCACAGACACTATTATATCTATGCTTTTAAGTAGCCACGAGCTTAATAGGCCTTCCCTCACGACTCGATCTATTACAGCACTCTGTAAATCAACTCTAGATCATTTTGATCCGGTAGCAGCCACCTACTACGCTGCGTATTACGGTGTTGGTGGCAACGAGTAGCCCAAGAACAGCCTAGCTACTTAGTTACGCGAAATCCTGTCACCCTCGTCAGTAACAACCGCTTTAACTGTTACGTCAAACTTATCGAGGTATTTACCGAACATTAAACGGGTTTGCGAATACAGTGCAGCGGTTGAGTTGTATGCTAGCGACGTAAACGGCATATAAACCCACTGCAGAAGCATAAAGAGCGTTCTGCGCCGCTTATAGCGCGCTGGCTTTGGCGGCAACGTTCTAAAACAGATATAGATAGCTACTAGTACACCGGTGAGCGCGATACGCTGAATATAGCTGACAACTATCGGCAGTTCGTTGGCTGCATAGTTCTCCGGATTGAATAAAACCGGGATAAATGCCGCCAAAGCCAGCAAAATCGGACCTGTTGCCCACGTTACATGCCCCTCAAGGAGCCGCCCGAGTTTAAACCATTTATCCAGCTTTGGCACCTTATTTTTATTAAAGAAACCTTTATCGACAAAATACGCCACATCAGAAGCACCCCATGTCCAGCGCCGAAGCTGCACAAATTGCGCCTTTAGTGTCTTAACGTACGTCTCAGCCAAAACCGCATCTTGATAGATTGGCACATACACTGGAAATACCCTGTGTTTACCGTCGTATCTGAAGTACGTGCGCCAGAACTGATGGCCGTCCTCGACAATAGTGCGAACGCTCCAAAAATCTGTATCGATAAGCGCTTTCAAACCTTGGGCGTGAGCCGAAAAATTGCGCAAAATGTGCGGCCGCGACGTTAAGACGGTGTTCCAATAGGTGTTACCGACTGCGATCACGCGCATCGGTGCCGGCGCATCCCAGATGTTATTGGTGTACATAGAAACTGGCTGGTATGAAACATAGGTTGGATCTGGCGTCATTGCGTAGACATACGACAGTGCCGCGAAATACTTTTTATCTGGCCGATTATCGGCATCAAGCGTGGTGACAACAACGTTGATCGGGTCAATCTTCTTCTTCGCGACATACTCCTGTAACTCCCGGGCAGCGTATGTAATATTGCCGCCCTTACCGATGAGCTCGCCAGGTATATCCGCCGGGTGGCACACCGCTTTCGCATAGTAAAAGTGTTTTCCGTATTCTTTTATAAGGTCTTCAACGATTTTCTTGGTGTGCGGACCGCCCCGTTCTTCGTACGCAATCATGAGAATGACCTTTTTCATGTCGTACTCTGAGTTCATAACAGATTGGATAGTTGGTTCCAGCACCTCGCGCGTCTCGTTATAGGTGGCAATCATTGCCACATGCAGTAGATCACTTGGCTTAACCGCATGCTGTACCTTATGAAGCCGCTCAATATTTGTATAGTGCCACTTTGGACGCTTGCGCGCAGTTGTAGGAATTTCTTTTTTCTCTACCTCATCAAGTAATTGCAGCCAATCAAGCTTCTTATACTTTGACACGAGATTGTACCCTTGCATGGCTCGTACGCTCACGCCAATAGCACGGCTAAAATAAATAAGTAGATACGTCAGGATAAAAAATGCTGCCAGCGTGGTGTTTACCAGGCTTAACACCAACGGCAACGCCAAAATAGACCAACTCAGCGCACCTGGTAAAATCTCAAAAAAACGATACCGTTTACCCCTGTCTTTGTTGTAAGGAATCTCGATATTTTTCATTAACGATGACCTAATAAAACGTTACTTACAAGCAGGGTTAAAAATGCCAATAAAATACCGAACGCCAGCACCACAACCGATATTTCGCGTTTGATTTTATGCGCTTTAAAGCTTAATACCGCGGTAGTAATTGCGACAATCAGCGCAAACCACACAAAATGCAGCATTGCCCACACTGAGCCTGTCGGGCTAAAATCGCCGCCAGGCGAATGGTGTGGCCCCTGCCGGTATTCAATGTAATATTCACTAATGCCCTGCCCGCCGCCAAGACGCAATAATATACTCACAATCGCAGCAACAGTAAAAAACACCATCGCGCTCAGCAAGGTTAATACTAATTTGTCGTATACGTATTTCTTTCGTGGCATATGTCAGCTTATATTGTAATCGTTATTTGCCAAAAGGTCGAGACTGGTGCGGGTAGAGAGAGTCGAACTCTCGTCTTATCCTTGGGAAGGATACATAATAGCCGTTATACGATACCCGCTTGCTTGATCTTGCCTTGGTGCAATGGAGCCACCTAGCAGGATCGAACTGCTGACCTACGCGTTACGAATGCGTCGCTCTACCAACTGAGCTAAGGTGGC
>CAYTIU010000027.1:0-8747 GCA_964438085.1 uncultured Candidatus Saccharibacteria bacterium
AGATTTACAGTCTGACGTGTTTGACCGCTTCACTAACCCTGCATGGCCAGCTTACTTTATTTGTTAACCCTTACGCATAAAATACATGGAGCCACCTGTCGGATTCGAACCGACGACCCCCTGTTTACAAAACAGGTGCTCTAACCAGCTGAGCTAAGGTGGCAGTCACTTGATTAACAGATGAAAGTATAACAAATTTAACGTTAAACAACAACACGTTTTGCACGAGATATGCGTTTTGGACGCCCGGCAGGTACAATCAGCTTTTTAAGCTTCTCCTCGATCATGTCAGCTTCAGCGTCCATACCTCGAGTTCGATAGGCGTTCATGAGTAGTCGATACGTTTCCTTATTTGGCTCCAGATCAGATGCAATGTGGAGGTGCTGGAACATAAGCTTATCGTTACCGAGCTTTTCTTGTACTTTGGCGTAGGCTACGTGGCGGGCAGCTTGGCCGTCTTCGAGCTTGAGTGCTTGTTCAAACGCCGTAGCTGCCTTAGAGTAATTTTCTGTTTCGTAATAAATAAGCCCCAGGTTATGGAGGCTCGACGGCGTTGATTCAATACTTGAAGCAATCTCAAAACAATCAATCGCATCACGATACTCTTTTTGCTTAGCGTATAAGATGCCGAGGCGGTTATAGGCTGCTGCATTGCGTTCGTCTATTTTTAGAATTGTAAGCAGTGCTTTTTCAGCACGCAAGAAACGGTTCTCCCGCATACCCTGATGCGCAATATCCCATAGCTTGCCAAGCCGGTCGCCAACTTTTCGCGACACCTCAGTAAGCTCATCTCCATCAATTCTAAGATTGCGATACGCTAATACCCCAAACCCTGCGACAACTGCTAACTCAAACATAATCTACCAGGTAGTATATGCTTTTATATCTGCAAAAACAAGTCTGTTAATACGAGTTTTGCCTGCCCGTTGTGCACAAGTTTTTGGTGGGCATATTCTGCCGCCGAAAGTACTTGCGCCCACTTTCGTACCACGGATTCACTAACCTGGGGACGCTTGGCTTCTATGTACAGAGCCGACCGGCTCACGTGGCGCAAAGCTTGCACGAGCGGCACCGTTTGCTGCTCTTTAACGACACTGTCTATCATAGTTAGCCGCTGGAAATGATCAGACCGCAGCACATCTTTGGCAAGAGACACTGAACGTACTAGCGGGTGGTCTTCGGGAGCCTCCAACAGTTCATACATAAGCCCGGGCAGCCCACCACTCATGTGATAATACTGCACAATGTCAGCCTTGTTGTGTCCTGCTTGCGTAAAAAAATCTATCATTTCATCGTACTCTGGCGCCTGTACATTAAGCGTTGTGGTTCTAGATAATAATGTAGGTAGGATACGAGCTGTTTCAGTGACCGTGAGCACCAGCAACGTATCTGACGGCGGTTCTTCAAACGTCTTTAAGAGCGCATTTTGGGCTTCTCGCGTGAGAAGATGAGCATCTTGAATTAAAACAACCCTGCGGATACCCTTATTTCGGCCTGTGGTCTTTAGGGTAGTGAAAGCAATAATATCACGCGCAGATTCTATGGAAATACTGCCACGCTCTGGCTCATATACCTTAAAGTACGGATACGTTGCCAGTTTTTCTATGGAAATACCTAGTACGCTTGTAATAAGGTGTTTTGCGACCGTTTGCTTGCCAACTCCCTCCGGCCCAATGAGCGCAATAGCGTGCGCAGGGTGAGATATAAGCTTGCTGAGCTGAGCTTGGGTGTGTTTATGTATTAATATATGGCTTTGGCTACTTTGACTCATGAAGTTTCTCCGTAAATATATCTGGTAATTTAGCAGTAAAAACTTTACGCTCACGATTTGGCAAAGTTAACTCCAGTTCACTAGCGTGCAAAAATAATCGTTCAGCCGATTTTCCGTCATAAAAACTATCGCCGACAATCGGATGCTTTAGGTGCTTTAGGTGCACGCGTAGCTGATGCGTCCGGCCAGTCTGGGGTTTTAATTCAACGAGACTATATAGTGCACCTGTTTCAAGAACTTTATAGTGCGTATAGGCTGGCTTACCGTTAGAGCCTACGCGAAACGTTTGTGGCTTTTTGGGATTTCGCTCGATAGGCATGTCGATAATTGCCTCCTCGATTTTTAAATTTCCCTCAATAAGCGCGTGATAGGTCTTTTTGGTCTTTCTCTGTGCAAATTGCTTTTGTAGCCACTGCAGTGCCTCTGGCGTTTTAGCACAAATCATAACACCGCTGGTTGCCCGGTCTAGTCGGTGGACGATACCCGCCCGCTCGCCTATCATGTTTGGTGCCCGTGTATGAAGCCATGTTGCAACTGTGGCTTCCGGATTAAAAGCTCCCTTGCTATGCGTTAGCACGCCAACAGGCTTTTCAATAACGACACAGTCCTCATCTTCGTACACAACCGATAGCTCCAACTCAGGGATTTGCTTTGGTATGTCAGACTCATAATCAACCTGGACATCATCATGGGTTGCTATCTTTTGGCTAGCCTTTTCTGCGATAGCTCCGTTCACCAATACTTTGCCGTCCTGGATAAGTTTTACCGCAAAACTCCTGCTGGCGTCAGGAATTTGTCGTACAACTCTTTGGTCAAGCCGCATAAAAGTTTCCTCTGAAGCTATGTCACGCGTATCTTCTGCGCTCATTTTCGAAGCCCGACAGCTCGTTGCACTTTCTGCAGTCTCTCTTGGGCAATCTGATTCATGTGATCTTCGTCACTAGAAAGTTTGTTTAATATCACAGTATCATCAACTACTGCAAGTTTACCCTGGATATCTACTAAAAAGTTCTTCACCTGTTCTGCAACTACTTGCTTTAAGTCGCCATAGCGATCCTTGCCTTCCCATGCAGCATTCACCTCAGATTGCGATTGACCTGTGAGTAGCGCGAGTATCTGGAGTAAGTTTGAAATGCCAGGCCTTTCTGCAAAATCGTAGCGTATTTCGCCAAAACTATCAGTTTCAGCCCGCATAATTTTCTTAGCTGCTTCATCTGGATTATCGCTTAATAGAATAGTGCCAGACGGGTCGGACACGCTTTTACTCATCTTTTTATCAGGGTGGCGTAAGCTCCTGATACGCGCGCCGGTGTCGCGCTGCGTAAACTCAAGCTGCTTTTGCCATGGCTCAGGTACCACAAACAGTTGCTCGCCATGCATATTATTCAGCCGGATAGCAAGGTCGCGCACTAGCTCAATATGCTGCTTTTGGTCGTCGCCCACCGGTATATAGCTGGCGTCGTACAGCAAAATGTCCGCTGCCATAAGTACCGGATAGTTGAATAGCCCGACAGACACTCTATCTTCGCCAAAATTCATGCCCTGAAAGGTTTTTTCATCTTCAGGGTTGTCAAATACCGAGCCAGGAGTATCAATGCTTTGCTTATACGTATCGCTTGCCTGGCGAGTTTTATCCTTAAATTGCGTCATGCGCGCTAATTCGCCAAACCCTGTAAAGCACTCAAGAATCCAGGCGAGTTCGCTGTGTGCAGGTATGAAACTCTGGCGGTATATATAGGTATCTGCGTTCTGGATATCCAAGCCAGCAGCTACAAATACTCTAAGATTATCTATAGTCTGCTGATACAACTTGGAGAAATCAATCGGTGTAGTAATACTATGCAGGTCAGGCACAAACATATTAACCTGGTATTCGCCTGCGTGCCGTTGCTGCAGCTCAACCACTGGCAAGATACCGCCCAAATAGTTGCCAATATGAAATTCACTATTGGCACGAAGACCTGTTAAGATGACCTTTTTACTCATTGTCTTTATTATATCCTATACCAATTATTTTAGGTTATTTTTAGGGGGTAGAAGTGTAGGCTCTAGCTATACCTCTGCAAGAACTTCGGATTCTGTCTTTTTTCGCCCAACTTTCAGCTCATGAATCTTTTGGCCAATCTGCAAAGAATACTCAAGCGAGGTATTCGGATCAGTCTGGCCAATAATCTCACTTGCTTCCGAGAGTTTACCAAGAGGCACATATCCTTGCTTAGCCAGATCAAGTACATGGCTCATTGCCTCATCTTGCCCTTCCGTAGATTTTTGAAAGAGTCCGTCTGGGTGATGCGCCATCTCTGTGCCGTGAGCAGTATCAACTATGAACTGGCCGCCTGTTACATCATAGGCGCGAATAAATTCTTTCTCCCATGCATCAGGTGTCTGCGCGTTTTCGCCACCTCGATACACCAAAACGGCTGGAGCAGCGACTGTACCAAGTTTTCGCGCATATACCTGGCGCATTTCATTTATACGATCTACGTGTTCTATTGCTTCATCTATTGTGCCGTCAAGCCCGTTCTTAACCCCGAGCGGCAATGAGATACTCGCCATAGCTAGGTTATCCATAAGGTTTCCCTCTTTAATATTACGGCTCCCAATCCATCCAAACGCTAAAAGTTTTCCATAACGCTCAATGTGGTACGGGTGAGCAATTTCCATAACAACTGCGCTACCACCGATCGCTAGCTGCGTTAAAAGTTCATGCGCAGCCTGCGGATGCGATGTCTCCATGCCGTGCCAGTCGCTTGGATTAGTGCGCGGCTTATATACGCAAGCTCTGTAGCCCAATAGCAGCGAACTATCAGGGTCTTGGCGCGCCTGCAAAGCTACCGCTTCTGCCTGGACAGCGTCTTTTTCGTTATACGTTACGCCACAACTGCCGTTAATGTCTATAAAACCTTCTCTATCACCAGATAGAATATCGCTGAATAACTGTCTTTTCCTAGCTACCTCAGATACAGCACTGTCTGTAATAGGGTGTGCAGCATGCAGCTGTTCGGTGGTTGGATGCTCGGGTGCTTTATTGCTCATATAGTGTTCCTCTTAAACTTTCGTAAAATCTCCTCTTAATTAAAAAAACCGCCACATTTGTGACGGTAATCTGCTCGTTAGTTGTGTTAGTTAGATCAATACGCGCAAATAGCCGTCACGGATAGTGCCGGTAAACCAAAAGTAGAAATAGTTGCGTGTTAACTTGCTCATCGTCATTTAATATACGACGCTTGCTATAAAATGTCAAATGTTCTACATGCTTGTACTTGCCAATTTCATTATATTAAGTACACTTTAATACAAATGACTAACCCTATTGAGTACGGACCACTTACAGAAACAGTAGCACATTTTGAAAGATACAGTATCCCAAAAGCTGAAGAAGCAGTAATTCGATTTCAAGAAACTGGCGAGGCAGTTTCGGTTTGGCAGCTACACTTAGATGGTTCAACTCTTTCTAATCATGAAATTAAACAGCAGATTAATTCTATATTGAATATGTGCGATGTACCCGAAGATTTTCATCCGAGTATACGCGTACTCAAGAGATGCTGGGATACTTTTTATCCCGATGAAACAACCTTCGAAAATAGTCGCCCTTCTGCAAAACAGATATGTGACTGGCTAAGTAACATTAATTCTCTCCAAGACGATCCTAACGATCTTAGTGTTGGCTTTGCTATAGAGACTGAAAATAGCTTAGTCGTATGTAAACACCGGTCAGAAGAATGCGCTATTTTTTGTGATGAATGCAGCGACCAAATGGACACAGAAGGACAAAGTGCTACCAATGCTCGTTATTCATGTAGTCATATGGATGGAGAGTATGGGTATATCTTTGATTGGCAAATATCTCTTTACCCTAAAGAAGGGTTCGAAAATATCTGTTGGTCTCAAAGTTGGCCTTGGCTCCAGCCGTAAAATTAAACTTGTACTACTTTTAACGCTTTGTAAACTGTCGTTGCTTACGTGCGCCTTTAAGGCCAAATTTCTTGCGTTCTTTCTCGCGTGGATCACGGCTGAGTAGATTCGCTTTTTTAAGCGTGCCTTTAAGGTTTTCGTCCATCTCAACAAGCGCTTTAGCGATACCGAGTCGAATCGCTTCGACCTGACCAAGCTGACCGCCGCCGCTGACGCGTACGCTGATATCAAACTTATTCTCTTGTTGTAAGATTGCAAAAGGCTCTTCGAGCTTGCGAAGCAAATACTTGCTGTCTGCAAGATACTCGGCTGCAGGCTTGTCGTTGATAGTAACAACACCTTTACCGCCCTGCAAACGTACACGTGCAGTAGCGCTCTTGCGCCGGCCTAATGCATAAAAATACTGATCTTTTGCCATGCTTATTTACCTTCCTTTACTGAAAACGCTTCGGGTTTCTGTGCCTCATGATTGTGCTCAGCTCCAGCATAAATCTTAAGTCGCTTCAGGCGCTCGTCACGAAGTTTATTCACAGGTAACATACCGCGAACAGCCTTGTGTACTACATCAGTTGAATCTTTTGCCATCTTCTCCTCGAGCGTTGCTTCTTTAATACCGCCTGGATATCCGGTGTGTCGGAAATATGTCTTATCGGTAAGCTTCTTACCTGTTACGACAAGATTGTCAGCGTTGATTACAATAACATAATCGCCACAATCAATGTGTTGTGTAAATTGAGGCTTACCTTTGCCGGTAAGTAGCGTTGCAATCTGAGTTGCAAGACGGCCTAAAGGTGCTTCTGAAGCATCAATAACATACCATTTTCGTGTTACATCACTTGGCTTTGCACTATATGTCTTCATTATGCTTTCTCCTCTGCTTTCTTAGCTTTTGCCTTCGGTGCAGATGATGCAGGCTTCTTTGTCGCTGCCGCCTTAGCTTTAGGCTTTTCAGCAGCTTTCTTCGCTGGTGTAGCTGCTTTTGCGACAGGTGCTTCTTTTAGGTCATCAACAAAGCTTACACGAGCTAGCTGGGCATTGTCGCCTCGACGAGTAACTGTACGTTCAACTCGAACGTGTCCGCTTACTCGACCAGAAAGCTTCGGTGCAATTTCGTCAACAAGCTTATGAGCACTCTCAATGGTTTGCAAGCTGGCAATAATTTGCCGACGATTATGCAAATCGCCTTTCTTGGCTTTGGTAATGAGTTTTTCTATATAGGGAACCACCTCTTTTGCTTTAGGTAAGGTCGTCTCAATCGACTCATACTTAATGAGTGAGTCAGCTAGGCCCTTCATAAGTGCCCGGCGCTGATCGCGCTCTCGGTGGAATTTCCTTCCTTTATATCCGTGTCGATGCATCTTACAGCTCCAACTCCGCTAACTTATCTTTCACTTCATCAAGTGCTTTGCTACCAAAACCTTTAAGGTCGCGTAATTCAGCATCACTGAGTGAAAAGAGATCTTTAATAGTATGGATATCATTGTTAATGAGCGCATTTGTTGTCCGTGCAGACAGGTTAAGGTCTTCTACAGGAATATTGAGCAATGTAGGCTCGTCATCAGAATTATCGGTAGAAGGGTCGTCTTGAGCTCCTGGTATGAGTGCTTCTCCAACTGGAACGCGAGTCTTACCTGCAAGCGCAGTGTACTGGTTCACAAGAATAGCAGATGATTCTTCAAATGCTTCACTTGGTGTGATTGTGCCGTCTGTGTCGATTGTAATAATGAGCCGGTCAAGGTCTGTCGCCTGTCCAACGCGAGTATTTTCAACCTTATAACGTACGCGAAGTACTGGGCTAAAGACTGCATCAAGCGCAATCATGTCGCTAGCTTTTTTATTGGCAGTCTCTTCGATACTTCGATAGCCGCGGCCAGTCTCAACAACAAGATCCATCACAAAATTTGTTTTATCATCATCGATAGTTGCAATAACATGATCAGGATTAACAACTTCTACGTCTGAATTAACAGTAATATCTTTTGCAGTTATTACGCCCTTACCTTTTTTGGCAATACGTAGTGTCTGTGTATCATCACCATACACGCGGAAACGTACGCCTTTTAGGTTGAGCATTATATCGACTACATCTTCTTTTACTCCTGGAACAGTCGTAAATTCGTGTGTAGCACCTTCAATCTTAAAGCTTGTAATAGCAGCCCCTGCAATGCTCGCGAGCAATACGCGGCGAAGGCTATTTCCGAGCGTCATGCCATAACCGCTGTGCAACGGTTCAACAACAAATGTTGCGCTAGTTGTGCTGTGTTCGTCTACTTTTACGAGACCTGGTGTGTGAATGTTTTTTGACATACTAGTTTCGCCTCCCTTAGCGTGAGTAATATTCCACAATTAATTGTTCATTGATATCAAGTTCAGCGTTTTCCCGTGCTGGCAAACCTGTTACCTGAATTTCGTACTTCTTACGATTAACTTTCATCCAGTCAACAGATTCAGTTGGAGCTGGGCTAACGTCATCGAGCTTTTTAAAGTATTCAGTCGTTTTGCTTTTATCACGCGCAACAATTTCGTCACCAGCTTTTATGCGGATTGACGGAATATCAACTCGGCGGCCATTGAGCATAAAGTGCCCGTGGCTTACTAGTTGGCGTGCAGCTCGGCGGCTTGGCGCAAAACCAGCTCTATATACTACGTTATCGAGTCGACGCTCAAGAAGTATAAGAAGATTCTGGCCTGATTCGCCTTGAATGCGTGCTGCTTCTTTCATTAAATTGCTAAACTGTCTTTCAAGCAAACCATAGAGCCGCTTTACTTTTTGCTTCTCGCGAAGCTGCAATGCGTACTGGCTTGGTTTGTTTCGCATACCGCGCTGGGTTTGTTGACCAGGTGGCGTTGAGCGCTTTACAAGGGCTTTGTGTGCCTTTGGGTGAAGCGCGTAACCTTCGCGGCGTGACATTTTTACGATAGATTGTGTATCTCGTGCCATATCGCTACCTTAAATTCTACGTGCTTTCTTAGGTCGTACGCCGCCGTGGGGTACACCAGTTACGTCTTTAATACTTTCAACCTGAATATCAAGGCCTGATAACGCACGCACAGCTGC
>CAYTIU010000027.1:8757-10109 GCA_964438085.1 uncultured Candidatus Saccharibacteria bacterium
GGCCAAGGCCTACGCCTTTTACGTATACGTCAGCCTTTGTGAGACCATATTGCTGCTTTGCAGCCTGGCCTGCCTTTTCAGCGGCAACTTGTGCAGCATATGCAGTGCCTTTCTTTGAGCCACGAAAGCCGCAACCGCCAGCACTTGCTGCAGTAAGAGCGCCACCTTTATTGTCAGTAAAAGTAATAATCGTATTATTAAATGTTGCCAAAATGTGCACCTGTCCCATAGGTACTGAGCGCTTGGCTTTTTTCTTCTTGGTTGTTGGTTCTGCCATATTCCCTTCCTTACCTTATGTTTTAGATGCTACCTTTTTAGCTGTTCCACCGACGGTTGTTTTCTTGCCGCGGCGAGTTCGGGCGTTGGTTTTAGTTCGCTGCCCACGTGAAGGAAGATTCTGCTTATGGCGTAAACCGCGATATGCATTAATATCCTTCAATCGCTTAATGTTGCCAGTAACTATACGCTGTAATTCGCCCTCAACAATGAGATCATTATTTATAACCTCTTGAATACGAGCAACTTCATCGTCAGTAAGGTCTTTGGTACGGACTGTTAGCCCGACCTTTGCCTTTTTCAAAATATTTTGACTGGTTTTAGGGCCAATGCCGTAAACGTAAGTCAAACTTACTTGAATTTGTTTTTCATTTGGAATAGTAACTCCAGATATACGCGCCATTAACTACTCCTATCCCTGACGCTGCTTATGGCGTGGTTTAAGTTTATTGATAACGTATAGCCTACCCTTGCGGCGAACGATCTTATCGTCCGGACTAATCTTTTTTACACTTGCACGTACCTTCATGTACGGATCAGTCTCCTTTCATGAGATTGACTCACTGCTTAATATTTATAAATTGTCTTATTACTAAGACTTTCGGTATGTAATCCGACCCTTCGTAAGATCGTAAGGTGTCAACTCTACAGTGACCGAATCGCCTGGTACGATGCGAATATAATGTTTCCGCATTTTCCCTGCGACATGAGCTATGATTTGATGGCCATTCTCAAGTTCAACTTTAAATTGAGTACCCGGTAGCGTCTCTATGATCGTCCCTGTTAACTCGATTACTTCTTTACTTGAGGCCATAAATATAACAACTATCGATTATACCAAATTTTAACAACGTTTGTAAAGTGTTTTTATAGATATCGCCAAAAATCACTTGGATTTTCTTTTCAGGCGTGATACTGCTGATGAAACTTTTGCCTTGCGACCCTTTTTCTCCGAGCTTGGCGTATCCTCTTCAGGGGTCTCGTTTTGCTCGCTGTAACTAAAGTAATCTGGGCTTGAATACTGGTCATAGGTAATCATGAGTGCTTACGCGCGGTCGAATCTCGGGCACTCATGA
>CAYTIU010000028.1:0-9988 GCA_964438085.1 uncultured Candidatus Saccharibacteria bacterium
GGCCTAAAATTGCAGCTGCAATGCCCAACCGCTGGCTCATACCGAGCGAAAACTTACCCGGCTTCTTTTTAGCTACTTCTTTAAGCCCTACGATATCAAGTACTTCATCAACCCGCTGGTCTGGAATATTGCCTGCTGCCGCTAAAACGCGTAAGTGGCTGCGCGCGGAACGCGTCGGGTGAAACGCTTTTGCCTCTAGTAGGATACCGACAACCTTGGACGGTCTTGCATAGTCGTAGAGATGCTTATTATCGAAAACTGTGGTGCCAGACCCGTTATCAAGCCCGAGCATTAGGCGCATAGTGGTTGACTTGCCCGCGCCGTTTGGTCCTAAAAAACCCGTGACTTTCCCGGTTTCCACCTTAAAAGAAACATCATTGACTGCCGTTTTTTTACCGTATTTCTTTACCAGGTTTCGTGATTCAATCATGCATATCCTTACCGTGTTAGTATACAGTATTACGATAATTCAGCCGTAACAACTCTACGATAATTTTTGTAGATTTATCTCGTGTAATTGTCTAGAAGCTGTAATAACTCCTCTGCAGACTGGGCATTCATAAGTTGCTCTCGCAACTCCTTTGCACCATCAAAACCCTGGATATAAATCTTGCAAAACTTATTGAGCGTATGAATCGGACGTTGGTTATCTTGCCACGTCTCTACAAACGCCCTAACGTGCTTTTGGTACAAGGCAATTTTTTGAGCACGCGTTTTGGCGTGCCACGGGCTTTCATCTGCAAATGCGTACGGATCATGGAATACGCCGCGCCCAATCATTACGCCGTCAAGCCCATATTTTTCTATAAGCTCCTTGCCGTGTTGCCGATTCATGACATCACCGTTACCCACCACGAGAGTATCTGGGTATACACTATCTCGCATATCTCGTATATACCCAATGTCGTCCCAGTGCGCCGGCACTTTGCTCATCTCTTTTTTAGTGCGCCCATGCACTGTGAGCATAGCTAGTTCTTGCTGCAACAAGAACTCGTGCCAAGTAAAATCTACTTCGTTAAAGCCAAGCCGCGTTTTAACGCTCAGCGGTAAACGCTCCGCAAGGCCATCACGGGCAGCAGTAATAATATCGGTTGCTAGTTGTCTGTTTTCAAGCTTAATCAGTGCACTACAGGTATTATTTTGCACTTCGGACTTAGCCGGGCAACCCATATTCAGGTCAACGCCAATATAGTGCGTACCCTGCAACCCTACTTCTTGAGCAAAAGTACCATCAGCAATTTGGGTGGCTGTTTTATAAAAATTCTCTGGGTTTTTGCCCCATAATTGCACAATAAGGTTGGTTTCCTGGGGTGTTGAGCGAAGTTTTTTAAGTAATTTTGGGCGCCCCGGGCTTTGCAGGCCATCTACATTCACAAACTCCGTGACATACAGATCAGGCGCCGCGCAAGACTCAATAATCTGGCGAAACACCACATCTGTTACATCATCCATGGGCGCAAGTATATACAGAGGTGCAGGGAGCTGATACGTATTCATGTCTCTATTGTAGCGTGCCAGGGGTATTTATCGACTTATCCTTGACGCCATTTATACTCTTCTAGGGGACCCATATCTCCACGCATATGATCGCGAGACGATTTACGCCCCTTCTTTGACCGCTGATAGCCTGGTTTACTCTTGCCACGTGGATACGGAGAACCACCTACTGTGACATACGGCGAATATTCCTCTTCTGTCACTGCCTCTTTGTCAACCATGTCTCCAAGCAGCCGCCTTGATGCTTCATTTCCAGCTTTATAACGAGCACCGATCCTATTAGTTACCCCCTGATCAATGAGCTTGTCTTCTTCCAAGTCTTTACGCCAAGTAGTTTCTAGTCTCGCTATGCTTTGTGAGCCAGATTGGATACTCTCCTTAATAGCTCTTGTTGTTTGCGGATTCGGCACATCTGAAGCAACTTCAGTACGCTCAAGCTCAGTAAAAAGGTCTAACTGGCCATTGGGCGTTATTTCTGCTGTATTATTTCTGTTTTCGAGTGACATGCTTATATTATATCACAAACTTTGCTTTAGATCAAGAGTTTTGTGATATATATCGCTTTTATTCCCAACGGAACACCTTGAACGCAATGATGTAGATCACAATCCCCCAGATAGCGAGCATGCCAAGCTGCGGGGTGATATCTAAAATTGTCTTGCCTTCAGTGATAATGAACCGAGCGCCATCAATAAATGGCGTAAGTGGCAGTACTGCAGAAATCGTCTGAAGCCAATCGGGCATCAAAAATCGCGGGAAAAATGTACCAGAAAGGAACATCATCGGGAATGTTATAAGGTTCGCCAGCGGTGCAGCCTGGTTTTCGTTCTTTGCCCAGCCGCCCACCGCAAGCCCAATCCCAAACAACACGATAACGCCCACGATGACCAGAAGCGCAAGGCTCAGATAGTCACCGCGCATATTAAGATTAAATATGGTGAGAGCGACCGCAAACATTGTAGCCACAGATAGCAGCCCAACTACGGCGTTAGAGAGCACATTGCCCGAGAAATACTGCCATACTTTAAGCGTTGTGGTGTTGTAGCGGCGCAGCACGCCGCGCTGTTTGAGCCGCGGGAAAACACTGGTCGGGCCAAAAATACCCAGTGTTAGTATGGTAAATCCAAGCAGCCCTGAGAAAATAAAGTCAAACTGGGTCATGCCCTTAGTAGCAGTTGACTCGGTCTTAACGGTAAACGGCGTTTCGGTTTTGGTAATATCGTTATTGATATCTTTGAAAATGCTTTCTAGAATTGATCCAAGCGCCTGGGCTGCTTGTTGGTTATTTTGATCATATAAGACAGTCGCTTGCCCGCTTGGGAATTGCTCATTTTTTACTTCGCCAAAGTCACTTGGTAGAATAATTGTGGCATCGATTTCACTCTTATTCATAGTATCTTTGGCTTGATTGAGCGATGTTATCTCTTCGTCTACTTCAAATACTTCGTTATCTTTAACTTGCTCGACAAAATTGGTTGCAAATGAGCTTTTCGACTCATTAATGAGTGCTATTTTAAATGAAATGTCGCTATCGCGGCCAAATAATCCGCCAAATACAAAGAGGAATATCAGTGGGAATATAAACGTGAAGAATACGGCTACTTTATCTCTAAATATGCGGCGCGTATCAATCTTGGCGTACGTGATAACCGGTAACAAAGCTTTTTGGATCTTCTGTTTCATCTAGTCCCTCAGTTCCTTTCCTGTCAGATCAATAAAGACATCTTCCAGATTCGCTTGCTCAACATGCTGCTCTTTCTTAAATCCGCGTCCCAGCAAGTCCTTAATAAGCTTCTTTGGCGTATCAAGCGCAATAATCTTGCCGTTGTCCATAACTGCCACGCGGTCGCATAAAAGCTCTGCCTCGTCCATATAGTGCGTCGTTATGATGACCGTTACGCCTTTGCTTCTCACTTCGCGGATAAGGCCCCATAGGTTACGGCGCGCCTGCGGATCAAGGCCTGTGGTAGGTTCGTCTAAAAAGAAGACTTTTGGGCTATGTACCATCGCTGCGGCAATCGAGAAACGCTGCCGCTGCCCGCCCGAGAGGTTTTCGGCGTAGCTGTCTGCTTTATCTAATAACTGTACGTCCTCGAGAAACTTCTTGGCATCAACTTTTTCGCCGTACATTGACGAAAAAAGCTCAATCAGTTCGGTTAGTTTCATCTTTTCTTCAAATGATGGAGTTTGCGGCTGTACGCCAATAATTGCTTTTACTTTTTCTGGATTTTCGGCAACATTGATACCGTCAAGCGTTGCCATGCCGCCATCTATCGGGCGAATTGCCTCAAGCATCTCAAGCGTGGTGGTCTTACCAGCGCCATTCGGGCCTAAAATACCAAAAATCTCGCCCTTTTTTACCGTAAAGCTAATTCCCTTTACTGTTCTCTTGTCATCATACTTTTTGACAAGTTCTTTAGCGGTAACAATATTTTTGCTCATCTAGATATTTTACTACACTATACGCAGATGTTTTGGAGTTTTTATAAAAATAACGCCCGGAAATGTATGTCTCTCCGGGCGTTATAGGTTTTGTGTTATCTAAACTATTATTTTTTGCGCTTAACGGTAAGGAAACCGTTGCGTGGATTTTCGTTTACTTCGTAACCTGCTGGTAAGTCAGTACCTGTGTCTTTACGCTCATCTTTACTGAAGTAGTAAATTGTTTGCTCTTTGCCGCCTCGAAGTGTTACATTCTTCGAGTTTAGGTAATATGTTACCCCTTTTGAGTTAGTGTGCTTGTATGCTGCCATTTGATTGGTCTCCCTCTCTTATCGTTAGTGGTAGTACCCCTAACATACTCTGGTGGCAATTTATTTGTCAACCCTTTCGTGTAGATTTTACCTCTTTTTTACCCCTTACATCTAGGATTCCACTGTAAAGAATGCAACGACTTAAACAGGCTGGTGAAATGCTGTTGCATCGTATAGCGCTTATGTATTACACTTGTAGGTATTGTAAGTTTAAATTAAATAGGTGGAAAAAGTACATGGAATTTTCTTCTCGTGGATTTCAACGAAATACATCAAGGCCAACAACTGCTGGTAATGGTGCAAGTGGTAATCCAACGCCAGATAGCCCAAATGGCAGCCCTTCATCACGCAAGAAGGCTTTTAATAAATTTAAAGGAAGCCGCATTGGTTCATTGCTTGGCGGGATTCTTTTCATTTCCGCAATTATCCTCGTGATTGCAGTCATTTTTGGCATATCATCACGCTCGTCTGAGTCATCATATGTAAACAGTGATGATTACCAGGCAGTCTTCTTAGAAGGCGGACAAGTTTACTTCGGTAAGCTAAAAGCTATGAATGATAACTACTTTAATCTAAGCGATATCTACTATCTCAATGTTGACCAGAATATTCAGCCTGAAGGCCAACAATCCCAACAACAAAACCTTACGCTCGTAAAGCTTGGTTGTGAGTTACACGGGCCGCGCGACCAAATGGTTATTAACCGCAGCCAGGTTACTTTCTGGGAAAACCTCAAGAATGATTCACGCGTTGTAACAGCCATCAAAGAATGGCAGAGTCAAAACAAAGATGGTCAGAATTGTGATGAGCAAAATACTACTACACAGCAACAGTCCCAAGGTACCCCTACAGAAAGCCGAGGTGAAGACGCTAGCTCTAACAGAAATGGAAGCAGCAATTCAAATTCAAGCAGCTCGAATCCTAATACGCCAACAAACAACAACGGAAGCAGTAATAGCGGTTCCCCAACCACACCAACGAACCCAACAAGTACTACGCCAGCAACTCCGACCCCAACACCTGAGCCTTAGTTCTACAGCACTTCAAGCTTCTTTAACACGGATGGGATAACCATCCGTGTTATTGCTATAAGCCCACATATAACAGTTGCTACTAAACTCCAGCCAGCCAAGTCTGGCGACCAAGCTGGAGAGGCAAAATCAAACTTGTACATACTATCTGGAATTGGTGTTACATGTATACCCCTATCAGCTACATAATCTCGGATACATGGTACCCTGGGACCACCAGAATAGCTTTCTGGGTGAAGCTGTTCACAGTGTTTCTGGGCTTCTGTATAAATCTGTTCGTTAGCTTGCTTAACGCTCTCTTGCTGCTGGGTTAGAAGCCGCTCATAGGTATATTTAAGCTGTATGGGCGGATACACAGATGTATTACCAGTGTTAAGATTCGTATTCATATGTGCATAGACATGCTGGCGTAAATCCCGCAGAGCGCCTTCTACATCGCCGTTCTGTTCATCTGCTTGATAGACTGCATCTCGCAGCACCACCATGCGCTGGTTATTTTGCCGTAATGCAAACACTGTAAGACTCAGCAAACAAACAAACACCACCAAGAGATACCACACCTTTATTGGGCGCAAAATCATCCAGAGCCGGTAGAGTTGTCTTTTTTGTATTGTTTGCATATTTTTGTGTTAGTAATTAACCTAAGATTAGTGTACCACACCCTAAACGGCTAGGCTTTTTATACAAGTGGGACAAAAACAAACCCTCGATGTGTTATGGTTTCAATTGCATGCTCTGATTCTTTTGTAATTTCTAATATGCTAGTCCGTACTGGTATGACTAGTTTGCCGCCAACTTTTAGTTGGCTTATCAGCTCTTGGGGCAATTCTTTTGCCGACGCACTGACTAATATGCGGTCATAAGGAAGATACTTTGGCAGCCCATGCTTTTTGCCTGCCCGGAAAAACTTTGCATTTTTAACGCCAACCTTATTGCAGTTAGCCCTCCCTAGCTCGACCAACTCAGGAATTTTTTCAACGGCAAACACACTGCCTTTTGGTCCAACAATATGCGACAGCAATGCTGTTGTCCATCCTGATCCAGAACCTACATCTAGGATTTTTTCGCCCGGCTGGGCTTCTAGCCAACCTAGCATACGCTGGACTGTCGAAGGTTGGCTTATTGTCTGTCCAAAGCCAATTGGCAATGGCGCATCGATTTCTGCTTGGCTCTGTAGAGCTTCCGGCACGAAATGTTTGCGATGTATTTTATGAAAGGCTTGCTCGATAGTATCCACACCTATTATTATACGCTGCCCTCGATAGCGTACAGCTAATGCGCTAAGGCTAGTTAAATAGCGGGCGTCAGTACACATGCTAAACTGGGGGTATGCATATATACTTTTCGGGTATTGGTGGTGCTGGGCTTGGTCCACTAGCACTCATTGCCCAGCAAGCTGGTTTTCAGGTTTCTGGATCGGACAAGCAATCTTCGCATTACATTGAATATTTACAAAAAAACGGCATTACCAACATTCATATTGGCCAAACGCATGACGCGATTGCTGCAGCCCACGCAAGGCAGCCGATAGATTGGTTTGTCTATACCACAGCCGTTACGAGCGAGCAGCAAGATCCTCCAGAGCTTACATTCTGCCGCGAGCGCGCAATTAGAATCAGCAAACGCGATGAACTGCTGAACCGTATCTTAACCGAGAAGGATATGCAGATGATTGCTATCGCCGGAACTCATGGCAAGACTACAACGACTGCAATGGCGATCTGGCTGTTTCAGCAATTGGATATTCCGATCAGCTACTCAGTTGGCGCAAAGCTGCCTTCTGGAAATATGGGCGCATACATCCCCGGTAGCCGCTATTTTGTGTATGAAGCCGATGAGTATGCACGTAATTTCCTGGCCTTTAAACCATATTTGTCAATTATTACCGGCGTTGACTGGGATCACCCGGACATTTACCCAACCCGCGAAGACTACGAACAAGCTTTTAAGGATTTTGTTAAGCAATCACAACAGACAATCTTCTGGCAAGAAGATGCATCCCGGCTATCAGTAGCTACGAGCGATGCTGTCACGATACTACCAGAACATGACCCTCAGCTTCAGGCTATCACCCTGCCTGGCGCGGTAAATCGGCGTGATGCGTTGCAGGTAATAACTGCTCTACACCAGATTACCAAAACCCCCGTTGAAACACTGCTTCCACTTATGAACAAATTCCCAGGTGTAAGCCGCCGTTTTGAGCAAATTATACCGAATCTCTACACTGATTACGCGCATACGCCACCAAAAATCCAAGGCGCTTTGCAAGTAGCCCAAGAAGTTGCTGGAGAAAATGTTGTTGTAGTATACGAAGGCCTCCATAATACGCGCCAACACTTTATTAAAGATGAACTCCGTACGCTTTTTAAAGGCGTGAAGCAACTGTATATCGTACCGAGCTACCTTGCACGCGAAGACCCTAGCCTAGCGCTCTTACAGCCAGAAGATTTGCGCAGTCTTATGGAGCAACCTAATGCATCGCATATTGTACCTGCTGCGCTTGACGACCAGCTTACAGCGCATATTCGCACGCACTTGCAGAATGGTGATCTTGTTCTCTGCCTCACTGCGGGCGGCGGTAATAGCCTCGACGAGTGGCTACGCCAGACTTTTACAAAAGAATCACAATAATTCCAAGAACAACGAACAGAATTACCCAGAGTACAATATCGATCGGTTCTTTCTGGCCGACAGATTGTTTTGCCTTTTCTAAAGCGTTTAGCTGTATAGGCTGCGTGCTACGTGATGCCCTCTGCTGTACAGGGTTTGTCTGGCGTGGTGGTGGCATAGCAGACGGGTTTTGTTGTGATGTAATTGGATTGTTAACATGCGGTACCCCAGATAAGTATGCCTGCTTCACCTTTTCAGACTCAACGCTCGAATCAGCAATTGTCTTTCGAAGCTGTTCCTGGTGTTGTTCATTCTGGAATTCTTTACCGTACGCGACAGTTGGATTTTCAACTGCCTGACCAGTCTTTTTATCGACTTCTATACGGTGCCAGGCGCTCGTTTCTACGCGCCGGTCTGGCGGCGTTTCAATAGCACTTTCCGGTGACTCCGGTTTTGCAGTAGGCGTAGGTTGTTTTTCGTTTTTTGGAGCTGTTTCTGGTTTTTTTGGCGCTGCCGCTGGGCGTGCTTCTGGAGGCGCTGAATGAGTAGTCTTTTCAGTTGATTTCTGGGGATTTTTGATAACTTTTTGCTGCAAACGCTCAATCTTTTTCTCTAACGATGTTTTTTCACGATTTGTCTTTTGCTTCTCACGTAATTTCTCTGCTTCATACCTATCTTGTACGCTTTTCACCTGTTCTTTGCGCGCCTTTTCCATACGGTTTTCGCGGCGTTTATGCCGTATATGTTCAATGATTCCACCAATTAATACACCGGCGAAAAGGTTACGACCTTCATGATTTCTTTGGCGCGGTGGTGCGGTTTCGGGATTCCGACGCGTTGTTGGGTTTGGAGCAGTGTTTGGGTTCGCTGGAGCAGCATTATGCCCGCCGCCAGTACCAGGCGTACGATGAGGCGGCGTATACCCACCACCGCCACCTGTTCTAGTTCGTGTCGGTATGGGCGTAGGAGTAGCCCCGCCAGCAGTACCTGCTGTGGCAGCTGTTCGGCGCCCACCTGCCCCTGTAGCCCTCGTAGCACCTGCGGTTGTTTGTGGTTGCGTGGTAGTGGTGCCTGCAGCAGCTTGAGTACGTGCTTTTTTCTTTTTGCGTCCTCCGTGCGCAGCCGGCGCCGCAGGGTCTTCATCTTCACCATCATCCAAGCCAGCTTCGGGTGCTTGGCGCTTCTTACGTAACCGGTCAGATACAAATAGTTCGCCTTCTGCCTCTTCCTCGGCATGTGGTAGGATAATCATCTCCTCATCAGTAATTTCTGGCTCTATCTCTGTATCAGGCTCTCTACGCTCTGCCTCTTCTGCTTCTGTAACCTCAGTCTCCGATTCTTGTGATTCTGGCGCGCCAGGCTCCTCTGGTGACGTCTCCTGCTTAGCTTTTACCGGCTCTTGCTCGGTCTCGCGGCTTGGCAGGCGCTTTTTCTTCTTACGTTTTTTTGGATTTTTTTCGGCTGTATCTTCAGATTCTGACACTTTCTCAGCCTTTTTCGATTCCTCGGCAATGATCTCCGCCGGAACTGGTGCTGCTATCACTTTCTTGGATCGGCGTTTTTTCTTTTCCTTCTTTCGAGCCGTCTCATCTTCATGAGACTTCGACGCTTCAGAACCGGTGCTTTTTTCAAATTCCATATGATTTTACGTATATTTAATACTATACTCTCTGTTATTTTACCATAAAATGCAACATTTTACTAGCTATACGTATATTTATCGGTTGTCGCCAGCACCTTTGATAACGTTACGTTTTTGACGGTCTTGTAGTTTTTTAACATTTAGCTGCATCACCTCTTCAAAAGACAGTCCCAGGCTATCTGCAAGTACTGCAATGTACCATACTACGTCGCCAAGCTCTTTCTTTAGTTCGTCTAAATCTTCCGGCGAGATCTTGCCTTCTTTATAGGCAACAATTTTCTTCCACTTTTCGAGCACTTCGCCAGCTTCGCCAGCAATACCCATAGCCCAAATAGTTTTATCCATGAGCGGATCTGGATTGTTATGCGCAGTGGTTAATGCTTGTTTCTGGTATTCATCGAATGTCATGGTTCTATCTCCCCGTTATCGTTTATCTTTATTGTACCTTCTCGCAG
>CAYTIU010000029.1:0-9965 GCA_964438085.1 uncultured Candidatus Saccharibacteria bacterium
AAATTGCCCTTTTGGACGGACAATGATCCGAAAATAACTCCCTTCTCCAGTTGTACCGGGTTTAGCCCGTGAACGTTGCCCTGAGCTTGTACTCTTCCAGGCTGCTTCGCGTTGTTTTGTAGTTGCCATAATGACCTCCTATTGATTTATTGACCCATATAAGCTGGCTGGTCTCCCAGCGCAGAATAGTTTTCATTTAATGCTTCGAGCTCAGCCATGTCGCTATTAGAAAGCTCAAAATCAAATACGTTCAGGTTAGCAGCGAGGTGTCTAAGCTGGTTGGCTTTTGGCAGCGGTACGACTCCTTTTTGCAAACACCAACGAATCAGTATTTGTGCTGGTTCTCTCTCGTATTTATCAGCAAGATCTTGCAATACGCCATCGCTTAGCCGCTCTGCCCTGGTAAGCGGGCTGTAAGCTTGGATAACTATATTATTGGCTTGGCAAAACTCTAGCATAGGCTTACTCCAACCAAATGGGCTCCATTCTATTTGGTTTACCACTGGCACTTCTCCGGTAGCATCAGCCAGATCCTGTATTTGTGCTATCGAGTAGTTGCTTACGCCGATATCTTTTGTGAGACCCTCAGCTTTGGCTTGCATAAGCCCGCGCCATAAGTTCTCGCCTACACCATCTTTTGGCGGGCGATGGATCAGTACAAGATCGGCATAGTCAAGCTGCAGTTCAGCTAAGTTTTGCTCTATTGCTTCATATGCGTCATCAGTTGCCTCTACCTTAGTTACCAGATAAAAACTTTCGCGTAGTACGCCTGATTTCCAGATACCCTCGCCAATGCCAGGTTGTGTGCCATAGTCACCTGAAGTATCGATCATTGGGTAGCCCATACCGAGTGCCTCGGCTATAGTATCGGCGGTATCTTCGGTTAATTCCCACGTTCCTAAACCAATAATCGGCATCGTTCGGCCAGTGTGAAGCGGTACGGTAGATTCTTGACTTATACGATCCATAGGCACCTCCTTACTCCACGTAGTATGGCGGTACGATAACTCTTTCTGCAGTGAGGTATTTCACTGGGTGATTTTTGCGTGTTTTACTTTACGTTAATCGCGCGTCTTTTAAGTCCGGCTATGCCTATAAGGAGTGTAATGAGCGCTATCGTAGTGAGTACTACAGCTGGTTTGATGGCAAATGACTCGAGCGGCATGCTAGCAAGATGGCTAAACGGCGAAAGATTATAAAGCCCCGGCAGGTCAAATAGTCTACCAAAAGTCCCTATAAAAACCGAAAATCCTAAAAGAGCCCAAACCGCCATGATAGCTCGCGGTAATATACCGAATAAAAGCGTAGTAATACCAAGCAGGACTAACACTGCTGGAACCTGGTTAAGGTGCGCGAGTGTGAGCTCTGTAATATAGCCCCAATCGCCTGTAACGATGGCGGCGCCAATCCCGGTAGATATGCCGGCAATAATCATCAATAGTACAATCCCAAAAATGGTAATGAGTATATTGCTGCCGAGCCAGCGCGTACGTCCAAGTCCAGTAGCTAAAATTGGTTCAGCGCGCCCGGAGGTTTCTTCATTCCTAACACCTTGTATTGCCAGGATAGCAAACGTTCCAGCCAGATAAGCCATGAACATTGCCATGTAGCCAAAATAGCCAGCTAAAAGACTTTCGCCGCTTCCGAGTAGCTCCATGAATACCTCTGGCATATTATCGGTTGCAGAAAGTAAGCCGTCAGCAAATGCACCAAACACAACGCCAGAGATGGCGAGCGCAATAGCCCAGCCAATAATACTCGGGCGCTGGAGCCGAAATGCAAATCCTAGCGGTGTGCCAAGTGACGGTTTTGCGCGTGCTGGCCCGGGTCGGACAGCCAAAAGGCTGGCGCCGAGGTCACGTCGTACCAACAATACGTACCCTATGAGAGTAGTGATCACCGCGAGTACGATTAAAAACGCCAGCGGCCACCACCGATCTAGGACAAATGGTGCGGTTTGTTGCGCCCAGCCCAGTGGTGACAGCCACGATAAGGCGTTTCCTCCCGCGGCCATCATGTCACCGCCAGCTCGTACCACAAAAGCAGCCCCGAGTACGCCGCCTGCCATTGCGGTCGCAATTTTTGAATATTCGCTGAGCTGTACCGTAATTGTAGTAATACCAGCAAACGCCAAGCCAACTGCACCAATGCTAACGGCAAATAACAAAGAGCCAGTTATATCAAATCCGCCCATTCCAACCATCAGCAAGAATATAACAGCCGCTGCCAAGACATTCGTGATAATTGCAACGCCAATTGCTGCAGTTAAGGCGGCATAGCGGCCAACGACGTTGGCTCTTACTAATTCTGCTCGCCCGGTTTGTTCCTCGACTCGAGTGTGCCGAACTATCAGGAACATTGACATGAGTGCGGCAAGGATCATGAAGTATAAACCGTAACCGTTTGCCACGAATTGCTGCACGCTTGGGTTGTCAAATCCATAACCAGGGCCAATAAGCATGCGGCCAACAGGATCGGCGTATAAAGAAACGGCAGCCTGAAGTTCTTCCGGTGTTTTATAGGCGCTTGGTAGTGCGCTTACAACGTAGACCACAAACAGCCCGAGTCCTGCGACCCACGCGGGGAGTTTCACACGATCCCGTCTGAGCATAAACTTCAGTAGTGTCCCCGTTCCTTGGAACAGTTCTTTCGTTTGAGATGTGGAGTTCGATCGGACAGCAGGTGCCATTACCGGTTCTCCTCTGCCGCTCGGGTAGCTGCATCGATATCTTCATCATAATAGCGCATAAGTAGTTGTTCTAAGGTTGGCGGGTGAGCGGTGATTGCGCGTACATGTAATGATCCTAGTACTTTAACTACTTCTGCTACCTCGTTGCTGTCGGCCTCAAAATGTGCCCGTCCGTTTTTTTGTTTAAAATTATGAACGCCTTTCAGTTTCTTTATAGCGTCGAGCGGTTTTTCGGTCTCGGCGGTAAAAGTAGTGCGAGTTAGGTGCCGCAGGTCGCGGAGCGTTCCGGATTCTACTACAGAACCCTTACGGATTATAGAGACACGGTCAGCAAGAACCTCAACTTGAGCCAAAATGTGGCTTGATAACAGTACCGTGCAGCCTTTTGCCTTAAGTTCGCGAATAACCTCCTGGAAGACTGCCTCCATAAGCGGATCTAGGCCGGCGGTCGGTTCATCTAGCAAGAGCAGCTCTACATCACTGGCAAGCGCTGCGATTAAAGCAACTTTTTGGCGATTCCCCTTAGAGTACGTGCGGCCTTTTTTTGTGGGGTCAAGGTCAAAGCGCTGACAGAGTTCGTCACGCCTCTTTTGGTTAAAGCGTTCGCGCAGCCGCGCAAAAAGGTCGATTGCCTCTCCGCCAGTCAGGTTTGGCCAGAGCTCTACATCGCCAGGCACATACGCCAGGCGCTTATGAAGCTGCACAGCATGTGCCCATGGATCGCCGCCTAGTAATGTTACGCTGCCCTTATCCGCCTTGAGCAGCCCAAGCAACACTCGGATAGCGGTAGACTTGCCCGCGCCATTTGGACCAAGAAATCCATGAACCTCACCTTTTTTTACTGTTAGATCAAGATTTTGCAGTGCCTGTACTTTACCAAATTTTTTTGTAAGCCCTTTGATTTCTATTGGATTGTCATTGGTACTGTTTGTCTTGTCCATGGCTTCGGTAGCTCCTCGTGTTTATACTGTTAATGTATATTGTCTCAGAGACTACGCAAAGCTTCAATCCTTGGCAGCCTAAGGCGGGTTAAAATTTCGACCTTCTGTCTCTGACGACTTTATAGTCCAAGCATGAGTTTTGAAAATATACTTCTGCTGATTACTGCCGCAGTCATACTTTGGTACACGATTGAAACGCGTTTAAAAGTCTCTTGACAAAATATAAATATACTGCTATAATGTGATTAAATACAAACCATGTAGTGGTTTGCAATTCTCTTCTACAACTAGGTTAAAACAATATAGATAACTAATAAAGGAGGCTTACATTGAAGCCAAAATTAATACTGCTTAACGGCAACCCGGGCATGGGCAAAACTACCCTCGCTCAAAAATACATTGACGAACATCCTATGGCTCTCAACCTAGACATAGATAATCTATGGTTCATGATGGGACAGTGGCAGGCGTCTCGCCCTCATTCAGATATACAAAAATTAAAATATGCCCACGCAATTGCTGGTATGCATCTTGCAGACGGCTACGACGTAATTGTTCCTAATCTCATGCAGTCGACTGAACAATACGAAGTTTTTGAGCGGATTGCTCGGGCAAACAACGCCTTATTTAGAGAGCTAGTGCTACTATCAACTCCTGAAGATGCAATTGAAAGATGCAAAACCCGGGCAAGGAAAATGGGTTATGCAGATGGCTTTAGGCCCGGGGGCGTGCTTGATACGAGCGGACGCGAGCTAGGGCTTGCGAGTATGCATGAAAATATGCTTGCCACAATCGCGCTGCGCGAGAATGTAGTTCGCATAGAATCTGTAGAGCACAATATCGAGGAAACATACCAAAAAATAATTGAAGCGATCGAGGGCTAGCGAAAGAAGCTTTTTTGGAAGCTTAAAGTCAAGTTCGTTGTTTAGTACGGTCAAAGATTTCCCGGGATTCTTCAAAAGATAATTTGTGATTGATAAAATAGTCGGCCATCATATATACCCCAACCCAGCGTTGGTAAATCCATGCGCGCTCCAAAAGCGTATCGTCTTTTGGCCCGCGGTAATACGTATATACTTCGTGCACAAAAGCAGTCCCATATTCATGGATTTCACCAAAGTCAATCGCCGGGTCAGCAGCAGACATATCACTGAAGTCGATTACTCCTAAATACTTGTTGGCGTTGTCCCAAAAGAGGTGGTTGTGGTAGATGTCGCCATGAATGAGTACTGATGGCAGTTTTTGTTCTAGCAAAGCATCGACTTCGCCAAGTATTTCTTGTATTAATTTGTAGTCATCTGAACTTAATATCGCTGACAAATGCTTAGCGGCAATTGCCCTGGTTTCTGCTTGGTCTTCCTGCATGTGAAAGGAAACGTTCGGTATCGGCGTAAACGTATGCATAGCCGATAAAAAGCCTGCCAGCTGTTTGGCAATCTCTGTACGCGTGGTGGGATCCAGCAGATCGAACGCCGCCTTTGTTATCTGCTGTCCAGGGATTATTGAATAACCAGCAAAGCTGTAATCTGGGGCAATATATTCATACTTCGGAATCCGAACCGGCACCAATGGCTTTAATTGACTGAGTATCCCGATTTCCCTTTTGAGGTTTTGGAGATAATCTTCCTTATACGGAAAGCGGAACACAATACGCTCGTCCAGAATGATAACCTCGTGGTCCCAACCCTCATCAAGATACCTGTAGTCCGACCATTGCAGCTCGGGAAACGCAGCTTTGATTTTACTAAGTAACGTATTTGCTTGGCTCATACATACGATTATAACTAAGCCTTGCTGCTAGGCTATAATGCCTTCTTTCTTAGCTCGGCTTACATTATTCAAATAACGACAGCGGCATTTTTAGGATTTTGTCATCGTCAGCCTGGGGCGTGCCGCGGCCATCGTGATTTGACGTGCCAACATAAAGGATAGAATCATGTACTGCGATAGCTCGCAACCTGCCATACTCACTGCTCAGGTAGCGCTTAATAGCTGGTGTTTCGTCGCCTAGGGTAACTTCATACAGCGACTGCCCGCGTAAGCCAGTAAAATAGAGCTTGCCATTGGCAAATACCATGCGGGCTGGCGCCCATGTTTCGCTGGCGCCCGATTGCAAAATTGGCGAACGCATACCTTCGCGAGTTTCGTCTCCGGTAATCTCTGGCCAACCGTAGTTTGCGCCTTTTTCAATTAAGTTGATCTCATCTCGGCCAGTTTGTGTACCTGATGGACCATGCTCAACTGACCATAAGCGGTCTTGGTCGTCCCATGCGATGCCCTGGGGATTGCGGTGCCCGTAGCTCCAAACCAAATTATCAAACGGATTGTCGCTTGGCGTTGTTCCGTCATCGTTTAGCCGTAAGACTTTACCAGCCAACGACTTAGTATCTTGGGCTAAATCTGCCTGGCCCGCATCACCAGTTGTAACGTACAGCTTGCCATCAGGTCCAAACTCAATGGCGCCGCCATTATGGTTGGCAGCAGCAGGTATACCTTTAAGTATAGTTTGCTGGTTACTTAGCCTGTTGCCTATCAGCTCCGCCCTGTCGATTTGGTTGGTTAACTTACCATCTTGATCGGTCGTGTAGTACAGGTACAGTTGGTTAGTTTCGCTAAACGCCGGGTGTAAAGCAATACCAAGCAACCCGCCTTCGCTTGTCTCTCTGACATTTTCGACAGTGTATATCTGGCCTGAAGAGCCGATTCGCCTCAGCTGCCCGCTGCGCTCACTTACCAACATGTCGCCCTCCGGCAATAAACTGACTGACCATGGTGTAGCCAAATCGGTAGCAGCCACACTAATCTCGCCCTCTGGTATGTCACCGCGGGTAACAGTTGACTGGGTTGGCTCAAAGAAGCGAGCAACCAACGCCTGCCGATTGGCATAGGCGAGTATCCCCGCCCCTGCTAAAACTATTAAAATGCCAATACCTACTCGCTTTTTACTCATAGTTCTATAGTAACAGACAGGCCACAGAGTATTGGGGTGCAGCTGCTATTTTACAGGTTCTTGAATAGTTTGCTCACCTTACAAGCTTTACTCGTTTATAATTTGGCTCAGTAGAAAGGATCATGAACCTGGTGCTCAGTGTATACTATATTAGTAATAAGGTATAATCTCGAAGTAACATGCAAAAAAAGAATTGGATACTACTGATGTTTGTGCTTGTGTTCATCTTTGCTGTCGTGCAGATGGGTATTAAGCCATCTATTGATAATTTGGCTGTGCACGTTATTATTGATATCGCTGTTATCACCCCCATAATTTATCTACTTGTATTTAACAGCCAGCGAATTGACCATTACAAGCTTCTTAAGACCCTGTTGTTTTATAGCATACCCTTACTGGCATTATTTGCAGTTGGGTTATTTATCTATAACCCCCAATTGGCAGATTGGCTCAGCTATGAAGATTTTGTTGTCGAGAGTGTTACCGCGGCAGTCGCTTGTATTGCTGCAGTTATCATTACTGATATAGGGCTGAAATTTGCTCTTTCAAAGAGTATCGCTCCAGCAATTGTGGCGCTATTAATAGCACTCTGTTTTTTTGTTATAGGCATGGAAGAGATATCATGGGGCCAGCGAATATTCAGATTTGACTCTGGCGCAATTTTCCTCGAGCATAATATGCAGGCAGAAACAAATCTCCATAATTTCAACACTCATTTGATGATGAATGCATTCTACATAGTGACGTTTATTATTTTCATAGTCATACCTTTTTATAGAAAAATTGTCAGCAAGCTCCTGGAAAAGATACGGTTGCAAAACTTAGCAATATTTATACCAAGTAAACAGATAGTGATTATTTTTGCGAGCTCAATTGGCTTTACGGCTCTAAATTACACATTTCATACGTTTATGTTTATTTTTACACTGTTTGTGCTTGTAAACTTTCTGTTTATCAGGCAAAAGGATACAGCACAACTTAAGCCTGTGATTATGTTGACCATGTTGGCCATAGCTTTATTGCCCGGAGCTGTGCTGGGCTTAGTTTATGGAAATAATACAGACATACGCTGGTGGTTCTATTCCGAATGGAAAGAGATGTTTATCTGTTTAGCAATGCTTGCATATGCTATTGATCTTGCCTTTCGCACTCGCAAGCCGAAGTTACTGGTATCCTCTAATGGCACTTAGGCTTCCTGATCCTATCCTCTGTGCCGACCATACATCTTGCTCTTAGCCACAATCTGACCTCTATCTGCTTAGCTTACCAGTCATGAACCAGCAAGCTAGAGGCTCCGCAATAAAGCAGTGAGTTTTTGGTGAAACTCTTTTTTATACTTAGGATAAAGCGGAAAAGGGATAGATTGCTTTTGGATTACAGGAATCCCTGCAGCCTGAAACGCATCAAACAGAGCCTCATATACTGTAACTTTGATAAGTATGACTTTTGTGCGTTCATCACCCAGCTTAGCGACCAGCTCTTTTGTTTCATGAATCTTACGTCCTGTATTATTTTTAATCATGTTCATTCTTTGGGATTTGGGCGTCTTGCTTGGCTTTGGTAAATTTCCATCAACCGCGTCCATCAAATAGTAGCCGTCATTTTTAAAACGGGCTAAATATTCAGCCTTGTGTTCGCGCAAGTACGAATCTGGTTTGTCTGTAGCATCATCATAGAGTACTTTCATTAATCCCAAATAAAGCCAATCGTGTGATGTGACAGCGGCATTATAAAAGAATCGCTCTGGGTCGTCTGGCGTTGCTTCTGCCATAAAAATAATACTCAGGCGGGCTGGTAGATAGTGTTTTCTAAGCTGATCTGTGTTCATGTAGTCGGAGGCTCATTTCTTTATAGTTTCATTGTGCCACAAAATAAAAAAACTTTCCTGCCTTGCTATGGAGCTACACAGGATTACATGCTAGTGCTTCTATTAGGGGTGTTGTTATTGACATATATCCGTGCGACAACATATCATAGTTACAAGATTAAGCTTAAGGGGAAACACTAATGGATAATAACAACTCTGAGAATATACCAAGTCAATCGGACAACATAACTCCGCCAGCACCCCCCCAAGAGCCTCAATCTACACCAGAACAGCCTGACATCAACTTCCTGTAGCGCCGCGATCCCAGCCAAAGAAAAAATGGCTTAAGTGGCTAGTTATATTTGTTGCGGTGACCGTATTAGCCATTGGCGGTTGGCTCATATACAAAGAGCTTACTAAAGATAATGAAGTAGCCTCCACCACTAAAAGCAAAGATATCCAGCAGCTTAGCGTTGGTATCAGTTCCGCAGATTATGGCGAACTCTACCCTAAAATGGCGCCTAATAGCTACAGTTACTTAGTGAACGGGCAGATGTTCGAAGGGCTTGTCCGTTACGAAGGAAAAAGCAAAATAGTCCCGCTGCTTGCCACCGATTGGACCAATCCAGATGACACTACTTGGGTTTTTAACCTAAAAGAAAACGTACACTTCCATAATGGCAACACCATGACGGCCAAGGACGTAAAATACAGTATAGATACCATAAAAGCCAGCGAAAGTGATTTTGCCGGCATATTTACCGACACCATAGAATCAGTTGAGGTTATCAGTGATAACCAAGTCCAGATAAAAACCACCTCTCCTGACCCTGCTCTGCTAAACCGTCTAACATTTTTATATATAATTGATTCTAACGCTCCGGAAGGTTCAGAGGCCAGCATGGCTGGAACTGGCCCTTACCATGTGCGATCGGGAGTCGAGGCTACCAAGACAAGTGTTGACATGGTTGCTTTTGGAGACTATCATGGCCCAGCACCGACTACTAAAGCAGTGAGTTTTGGTGCCGAAGCCAACACGCAGGATTTGTTAGCTGCATACCGTGAGGGTAAATATAGCATCATAGGCAACATACCGGTTGATGAAACTGGTAATACTAAGGATGCGTATCGATTTATATCTAGCGAACCAGAGGTAGCCTTTATTGGATTAAACTCAACTGCACCAGGACCACTCCAGAATAAGTCAGTTCGCGAAGCTATTCGATATGCTGTTGATCCAGTTAAACTGGCTGAAGCAGAGGGAGATAAAGCTACGCCACTGAGCCAGTTGATCCCAGACTCAATACCCGGGCATAATAATGCCGTACCAACCTACGAGCGTGACGTTGCAAAGGCTAAGCAGCTGCTAGTTCAGGCTGGCTATGAAGATGGCGTAACTCTGAAGTTTTACCATGTCGCTAATAACGACCTAGCAGAGGAGCTCGCCAATCAGCTAAAAGAAGCTAACATCACTTTGGATATACAGGCTGTGGGAGACTTTGACCAGTTCATAAACCAGTTTAACAATGGTCGTGCAGAAATGTACTATGTCATCTACGCCAGCGACATTCTCGATGG
>CAYTIU010000030.1:0-9956 GCA_964438085.1 uncultured Candidatus Saccharibacteria bacterium
TAGATATTTACCATAACCACTTTTTACCAGTGGCTCGGCAATCTTAAGTAATTGTTCTTTATTAATAAACCCTTCACGGTAGGCTACTTCTTCTGGACAGCCAATCTTTAGTCCGGTCCGTTTTTCTATAACACGGATGTACTCAGACGCATCGTTCATAGAGCTAAACGTACCGGTATCGAGCCAGGCAGAACCGCGATCCATAATCTGTACGCTCAATTTACCACGCTTCAAATACTCCTCGTTGATAGAAGTAATTTCAAGTTCACCGCGGTCGCTTGGCTGTACATTCTTGGCAATCTCTACCACGTCGTTATCGTAAAAATACAAGCCAACCACAGCGTAATTAGATTTTGGCTGGGCAGGCTTTTCTTCAATTGTGAGCGCATTAAAGTCTTTATCAAACTCAACTACGCCATAGCGCTCAGGGTCAGATACTTGATACGCAAACACAACGCCGCCATCTGGGTCTGAACATTCTTTAAGGCTTTCGCCAAAATCATGCCCGTAGAAGATATTATCACCAAGCACTAGCGCAACTTTATCGTTGCCAATAAACTCCTCGCCAATGACAAAAGCTTGCGCAAGTCCCTCAGGCGATGGTTGCACCGCATACTGCAAGTTGATGCCCCAATCTGAGCCGTCACCAAGTAAACGCTGGAACTGCTCTTGGTCGTGAGGGGTGGTTATAAGTAAGGTATCCTTAATACCAGCCATCATGAGTGTGCTGAGCGGATAATAAATCATTGGCTTATCGTAGATTGGCATCAATTGTTTTGATATGCCTTTAGTGATTGGATACAAACGCGTACCAGATCCACCTGCTAGAATAATTCCCTTCATGAACTAAAGCTCCTTTTCTATATACGCCTTTAAGTCTACACGCCAGTCTGTAGATGTAAAGCCTGTTTTTTGAATCTTTTGCAAATCGAGCGTACTTTGGAGTGGGCGAGGCGCAATATCTTCTTTGTCTGTAAAGTATGCTTCAGTAGTGGTGTCTGTAACGGTCAGAGAGACAAAGCCAGCCTCTTTAAATACCGTACGTGTTATATCTGCCCAGCTTGCTGAGTCACCAGCGTTACTGATGTTATACGTGCCATACGCAGCTTTTTGTGTAAGCAAGTGGTCAATAGCACGCACGAGTTCACTGGTAAACGTGAGTCGACCAATCTGATCTGCTACCACAGTAGGACTAATGCCTTTTTGTCCCAAGTTAAGCATGGTGCGAACAAAGTTCTTACCTTCACCGATTACCCAACTGGTGCGCAAAATATAGTGCCGAGGCAATAACCCTACTGCGATATCTCCAGCAGCTTTACTATCGCCATATACAGATAGCGGTGAAAAAGGCTCGTCCTCTGTGTGTATTTCTTGTGTACCGTCAAACACGTACTCAGTTGAGATATGTAACAAAGTAAGATCATGTTCAAGCGCAATCTTGGCAAGGTTCGCTGGCCCGGTTGCATTAACCTTCCAGGCTGCAATGCGGCCTTCTGGTGTTTCTGCGCCATCTACATTGGTATAAGCGGCAGCATTCAGGATAGTTGTGATATTAGACCAGTCAAACGCTTCGAGCGCCTGCATGTCGGTAATATCAAGTTCTGCGGCATCTACTGCCTGTGCGTTTGGGTATTGGGCTTGTAAGGCTTGCCCAAGCTGGCCATTTGCACCAATAATTAAAATTCTTGTATCGTCCATATTATAGTCCTAACTCTTTCCTTAATTCGCTTAGCAGCGGGTGATTGGTATCTTTCTCAGAAACCTCAGCTTCTCCAAGCGGTATCGGCCAGTTAATAGCTAGCTCAGGATCAGCTAGGTTAATAAGCGTATAGGTAGCTTCTGGCGACCAGTGCTCACTGACGAGGTAGGTGTACACGGTATGGTCTTCGAGCGTCTGAAATGAATTACCACATCCGCGTGGTACATAGATTGCCTTACCAGGATTAAGCTCAAATACTTCCGTGGCGCCAAAATTACCGTCTGGGCGGAAGTCTACAATAGCAGCAAATACTTTGCCAGATCCGATTGAAATAAACTTATCCCATGGTTCTGCATGAATACCCCGTGTGACACCGCGTTTTTCATTGTAGGAAATATTATTTTGTACAATCTCAAAATCTTCGGGTAAACCAAGCGACATAAGTTTTTCACGCTGAAAGTTCTCTTTAAACCAGCCGCGATTATCACCATGAACAGGCAGAGAAAATTCAATAAGTCCCGGGATACTTGTTTCTCTTGAAGTTAATTCGTTATACTCACTTGGGTTAAAAGACATAAAGAACTACTGACCTTTCTCTGCATAAGCTGCCTCTACTTTGGCTTTTTCGGCTTCCCACCACGACCTGTTTTCGGTGTACCAATCAATGGTTGCCTGAAGTCCTTCGCGAAGATTTGTGTATTGTGGTATCCACCCAAGCTCTTCGCGTAATTTGGTAGCATCTATGGCGTATCGTTGGTCGTGCCCAGGGCGATCAGTCACATGCTCATAGGAAGACTTGTCTTTGCCCATGAGCTCAAGAACAGTTTCTATGACATATTTATTATCTTGTTCACCGTCTGCGCCTATAAGATACGTTTCGCCGCTGCGACCCTTTTCGATAATAGCGTGCACAGCGCTATTGTGGTCATCGACATGGATCCAGTCACGGACTTGTTCGCCAGTGCCATAAAGTTTAGGCGTAATATCACTCAGGATATTAGTAATTTGCCGCGGAATAAACTTTTCAATGTGCTGGAATTGCCCGTAGTTATTTGAGCAATTAGAGATAGTTGCATGGATCCCGAACGAACGAACCCAAGCTTTTACTAAAAGATCAGATCCTGCCTTAGTACTAGAGTAGGGGCTGCTCGCATTGTATGGCGTATCAGGAGTAAACTTGACGGGCGAACCGATCTCTAAATCACCATAAACTTCATCAGTGCTGACGTGGTGTAATTTTTTGCCATGTTTACGTACAGCTTCAAGAATAGTGGCGGTACCCATAAGGTTAGTTTGTAAAAACGGCCACGGATCACGTAGAGAGTTGTCGTTATGACTTTCGGCGGCAAAGTGTACAACTATGTCTGTTTCACTCACGAGCTTATCCATGAGCTCTTTATCGCAGATGTCTCCGGTTACAAATTCAATGTTATCTAAAATACTGTGTAAAGTTCCAGGGTTGGCTGCATAAGTGAGCTTATCAATAACAGTTACTTGATGTTCGGGTAGGTTTTTCACGGTATAGTGCACAAAGTTTGCCCCGATAAAACCTGCACCGCCCGTTACGAGTAATTTAGCCATGTGCTCATTATAGCTTGTTTTATTGCTTATGATGTTGTGTTATGTAAGGAAAAACCATTACAGTATTTATTACAACAATATAACTATACAATTTACGCTTCTATAATGCCTACAACTTTTGAAACGATACTATCAAGCTGGTCTTTTGTTTGCGCTTCGGCATTAAAACGAAGTACTGGTTCGGTATTGCTTGGGCGTACATTAAACCACCCGCTAGTAAGGTGAACAGTCAAGCCATCAAGTTTATCTTGCTGTTCGGTCAAAAATGCAGTAGCAATTTTATCAATAACAGCTTGCTTATCTGCAACCTCAAAGTTAGTCTCTGGGATTTGTACATATGCTTGCCGGTATTTCTCAACGAGTTTGCTTAAAGGCTTTTTGCTTTCACTGAGTATGAAGAGCGCAATGGCTGCTGCAATAAGTCCGCTATCTGCCATGTAATTGTCATGGAAATAATAATGTCCGCTATGTTCACCGGCAAATATGGCGTTATGCGTACGCATATCATTTTTAATAAACGAGTGCCCCACGCGAGTTCTTATGCTACTGCCACCATTCTTTGTAACAGTGTCTGCAACGATACGTCCGCAAATTGCATTATAAAGGATAGTCGCACCAGGATTTTTACGTAGAAAATATTCAGCCAAAAGAGCAGTCATCACAGTGCCGCTGACTGGGTCTCCATTTTCATCAATGAGCACTGCACGGTCGCCGTCACCGTCAAATGCGATGCCGGCGTCAAGTTTTTCAGTGCGTACTTTTTGCTGCAGATCTACAATATTTTCAGGAATTAATGGATTAGCAATATGGTTTGGGAAGGTACCATCAAGCTCAAAATACATTTCTTCAACCTGGAATGGAACATATGGCTCGAGTTCAGGAAAGATTTTGCCAGCCATGCCATTTCCTGCGTCTACGGCGATGCGAAGCGGCCGGAGTTTTTTCGTGTCAATAAATGAAAGAACGTGTGTAATCCAGGCTTCAGAAACATCTTTCTCAACAACACTACCAAGTGGTGCGTCGGTAGGGAAATTGTTTGCAATGGCGAGATCACGAATTTCAAATAGACCTGTTTCTTGGCCGATTGGCTTGGCCTCCTCGTGGCAGAATTTAATACCGTTATATTCGCCTGGATTATGGCTTGCAGTTACCATAGCGCCACCGGCAAGTCCAAATTTACCAACGGTAAAATAGATCATGTCGCTGGTGACTTCACCAATGTCCCACACATCTCTGCCTTGAGCCCGCAAGCCTTCTATGAGCGCGCCAGCAAGTTCGGCTGAATCTGGGCGCATATCGCGTCCAACCGCCACAATGCCTGTCCGTGGCAGCCACAGTGCCATCGCTTGGCCAATACGCATGGCAGAGTCCCTGTTTAGTTCGCTGCCAACTTTGCCTCGTACATCATATGCTTTAAATATATTATTAAGATCTGTTTCTGACATTTCCCCTCCGTGTCTATTGATAGCAGTCTATACTATGGTACCATCTTTGTATGATTGCTATCATCATAGCAGGCGGATCCGGCTCGCGTTTATGGCCGTTGTCTAAGCCTGACTATCCAAAACACCTTCTAAAAATCAACGGTGACGATATGTCGCTCATGCAACATACGTATGAACGAGCGAAGCGCGTTGCAGAAACGGTGTACGTAGTTTCTGAAACTAGCCACATAGAGCATGTAAAAGAGCAATTACCGGAACTTTCTGACGGCGCGTTTATAGTGGAGCCAGGGCGTCGTGGTACGGCGAGCTGTATTGTTGCGGCGCTTGCTGCAATTGCAAAAAAACATGATTCTGATGAGCCGATTATTTTTATGCATGCTGATCACTATATTCGCGATATTGCTGGCTTTGAGTATTCATTTGAAATTGCGACTAAAGCAGCGCAGGCAAATAAGCAAATTGTGTTGGTTGGCGTGGAGCCAGATTATCCGGCAACAGGTTTTGGTTATATAAAAAAGGGCGCATTACGTCATGCAAACGGGCAGTTGGCATTTCAGGTTGAGGCATTTCAAGAAAAACCAAATTACAACACAGCTAAAAAATACTGGAGTAGCGGACAGTATTTATGGAATTGCGGATATTTTGTAGCCAGCGCCAAAACGTTTTTATCGTCTATGCAAAAACATGCACCTGAGCTATATCAGAAATATAATGCGCTCACGCAAGCAAAGCCAGAGGACTATAAGCGTACATACTTAGGGTTTAGCAATGAAGCAATTGACTATGCATTGATTGAAAAAGTCGATGATTTATTGGTTGTACCTGCCTCATTTGATTGGATGGATCTCGGCTCTTTCGTTGATATGCATAAAGCAATCGGTGGCGATAGAGAAGGCAATCATATGCATGGCAACGTAGAGCTTGAAGAAGTTGAGAATTCATTTATTCACAATCACGAAGATAAACACCTGGTAGTAATTGGTCTCGATAATGTCGTAGTCGTGAACACGCCGCACGGCATTGCCGTTATGCGTAAAGACCTCTCGCAGAAGATAGGTGATATTAGTAAGCGGCTTAAAAAAGACGAAAAAGAGAACTAGGGTTACTCAACGGTAACAGACTTGGCAAGATTGCGCGGACGGTCAACATTGTGCCCGCGTGCAATAGCTACGTAATAGGCGAAAAGCTGTTCGGCGAGTGCAATAAGAATTGGCTGGGTTTGTTCTGGTGAATCAGGAATGTAGATAACATCAGACGCAAGTTTTTTGATTGATTTATTTCCTTTTGTTGCAATAGCTACGAGAGGGCCTTTGCGCGCTTTGATCTCCTGCATATTCGAGAGGGTTTTCTCGAGGAGTGGCGTGTCAGTAGCAATGGCAAACGTTGGAAAATGTTCGTCAATCATCGCGAGCGGACCGTGCTTCATTTCGCCGGCGGCATATGCTTCGGCGTGAATGTAGCTAATCTCTTTGAGCTTCAAAGCACCTTCAAGTGCACACGGGAACCCATAATTGCGCCCAATAAATAAGAAATCTCGGGCGTCTTTATATTTCTCAGCAATCTTTTGTATGTGCTCTGCTTGTTCAAGTACGGCTGCTGCTTTTTCCGGCAAAGCGCCAAGTTCATGAAGAATAGGCTTAAAGAGCGGAGATATACCTTTACTAAGATGCAGTGCAATCAAACTCAGGACGCTTACTTGTGCTACAAAGGCCTTCGTTGAGGCAACCGCTTGCTCTGGGCCAGCATGGCAGTACACGCCAGCATCGGTCATACGCGCGATAGTGCTGCCAACCGCATTAACAATGCCAAGCCGTAAAACGCCATAATCTTCAACTTTTTTAAGCGCAGCAATAGTATCGGCAGTTTCGCCGGACTGTGATACTGCTAAAAGGGCAGTACCGCGTGAAAGCGGCTCGTTACGATACTTAAATTCGCTGGCAAGCTGTACCTCAACCGGTATACCGGCTATTTCTTCGATAAGATACTCACCAACTAAGCTTGCGTAATACGAAGTACCGCAGGCCACAATAACGATACGATCGACATGGTCAAGCTGCTTAGCAACGCTTTCAAGCCCACCGAGCTTTACGGTATTGCTCTCAAGGCGAATACGCCCAGTTGTAGCAGTTTTAATAGTGGCTGGCGCCTCATGCATCTCTTTGAGCATAAAATTCGGATAGTCACCCAGCTGGGACTGCTCTGCATCATAATCAAGCGTTTGTAATGTATGTTCAACATCTTGGGCTTTATCGAGATTTTTTACTTTATACGTACCTTTTTTGTTAAGTACCGCAAGTTCATGGTCATCAAGGTAGATAACTTTTTTCGTATGTTTTAAGAGCGCGGTAGCATCCGAGGCAATAAAAATTTCACCTACCTCAACACCGATTACAAGTGGGCTTGAAAGCCGTGCAGCATACAAAGCGTCAGGCTTATGTGATGACATAACCAAAATTGCATATGCGCCCCGCAATCCTTTGAGTGTCTGCTCGATAGCTTGCTGCAAGTTCGAAGTTTGCTGGTAATAATAATCAATAAGATGCGGAATAACCTCGGTATCAGTATCTGACGCTAGCTCGTAGCCATGTCCTTGCAAAAGTTCTCGCAGCTCTTGATGGTTTTCAATAATGCCATTATGCACCACAGCAATAGACCGGTCTTTGTTGTAGTGCGGGTGGGCATTTGTTACTGACGGGCCACCGTGGGTTGCCCACCGGGTGTGTCCAATCGCTGTGTCGCTTTTTAGAGTAGTATCGGATTGCTCTAAGCTATCTCGAAGCCCTTGTACGCGTCCAACTTGTTTATCTGTTTGTATAGCTTTCTCTTGGTCAAGGAAAGCAATACCGGCAGAATCATATCCTCTATATTCAAGCGCCGAAAGCCCATCGAGTACGACATCAATAGCCCCATTTTTTTTACCAACGTATCCTACAATACCGCACATGTATGTATAAATATCCTTTCGCTATGTTTGACCAGTATAGCTTATTTTATGCAAATAACACCGTAAAGGCAAAACTAAGTAACTATTCAGCAATCGCAGACCGTATGAATGTATGCATCTCGTGTGTGAATGTCTCGGTATTATACGCTTCTGCAGATGATCGGATCTCTGTATGGTCAAATGAATGCTTCGAAAATTGCTTAAGTACTCTGCCAAGGCTCTCGGCGGTTTTTTGGGTGAAAAATAGGCCAGTTTTGTTTGGCTGGATATAATCTAACGCGCCGCCGCCTTTGTAGGCAATAACTGGCGTGCCAGCTGCGAGTGCTTCAACAGCCGTAATGCCGAAATCTTCTACCCCTGGAAAAATTAGCGCCTCAGCACTCGCAAAAGCCTTCTCAAGTTCGGTATCAGAAACCCTGCCTAAAAATGTTACCGACGGACCAGCCAGTTTACGCAGGCGTGCATTATCTGGGCCACCACCAATAACTTTAAGTGGTAGATTAAGCTTGCTGCACGCTTTGATTGCTAGATCGAATCGTTTGTATGGCGTTTGGCGTCCAGCAATCAAAAAGCCTGACCGAGTAAGGTTTTTATAAGCCTTTTTCTGGAAACGCTCAAAATAGACAGGCGGAAATATAACTGCTGCATCACGTCCGTAATATTTCTTGATCTCAGACTTTATATGCGTAGAGTTAGCAATCATATAATCTGGTCTTTGTGCAGCCTTATAGTCCCATCTTCTGAGCGGATCAACCAGTAGTTTTAGCCCAAACCGAGCCAGCCAATCAAGCTTTCCAAAGCCAGGCTGTGCAAGATATTCATCGTACCGGCTCCAATAATAATGGGTTGGCGCATGACAATAGTTAATATGTACAGACGCGGGGCTTACCTTAATACCTTTTGCCTCAGCACCAGAACTGCTAATAATCAGGTCGTAATCATCCAAGTCAAGTCGTGTAAACCACCAAATGCGTAAGAAAGGTATAAATTTACGTATTTTTCCAAAGTGTTGCAACCAGCCAGTAACAACTTTATTATCAAGACGCTTACGCCACTCAGGCGTACAGTACGACGTATAAATTGGTGCTTCAGGGTACATGTTATGTAATTGCTCGACCACAAGTTCGGCGCCGCCGCCAACCAGCCAATCGTGGACAATTGCGACTTTGGGGCGGCCGTGCTGCATTACTTTGCTCCTGTGCGGTCAAACACAATCCGGATCGTTTTGAAAAGAATAATAATATCCAGCCAAAAACTCCAATTTTGCACATAATACAGGTCGAGCTTTCGGCGCTCTTCAAACGGGATATTGCGCCTGCCAGACACTTGCGCCAACCCAGTCATGCCAGATTTAACACTCAAGATAGCATGACGCTTTTTAAAAAGCTCAAGCTCCTGTGGTACTAACGCTCGCGGTCCAACCAGGCTGATATCCCCGCGAATAACATTAATAAGTTGCGGTAATTCATCTAAACTCGTAGCGCGCAAAAACCGGCCAACAGTTGTTACGCGAGGATCATTTATAAGATGATCGCCATTTTCGCGGTACGTTTCAGCAAGCTCCGGTTTACCTATGCGTGCAAAGGCTTCTTCTGGCGTTGTGCCATCATATTTTTTATACTGGGTGCGAAATTTAAAAACCGTAAATTCTTGATTAAACCGAGTCAGGCGCGTTTGCCGGAAAAATACTGAACCCCGATTTGTCAGTGCATTCAATGCGCATATTATAAGAAACAACGGTGATGTAATGACAAGGATAATAATCCCAAAAACTATATCGAATAGGCGCTTCAAGACCCGACCCCAGCCAAGCAGTGCAGTCTGGTGTACATTTATAACCGGCACGGAAGATCGGAATAGCTCAACATCAATATTACCGACAAACAACTCTGTATTACCTGGCACAAACCGGTAGCTAATGTGATGCGTTTGTGCATACTCAAGTATTTCTTGGTTACGAATTTCATCTGGATATAGCTCAGTTTGAATAATACCGTGTAGCGGCCGGCCGTTAACTGTCTCAAGTGCCTCTTCGAACGAGCCAAAATCTGCTGGAATAGCGCGCCGCTTATCGCCAACCACACCGATGACGCGGTGACCGGAAGTATGGCTATCAGATAACGACTCAACTAGTTCTTCGCCTATATGTGTATTTCCGACAATTAAAACGTGTGTAATGCCGATGTTGTACCTAAACAACATAGTACGCACGGCGCGAGCGAACGTACGGAATAATATCAAAAACAAAAATGCCAACAACAGCCCGTACACTGGTACAAGCTTTGCT
>CAYTIU010000031.1:0-9099 GCA_964438085.1 uncultured Candidatus Saccharibacteria bacterium
TATTGTGCCACCAGTTTTTGAAGAATTTCTTAATTTTCTGCCTGAACGTCTTTGGTTTTTTAGGTACGGCAGCCTTGGCAGTTTTCGCGTCCTCGACCGCTAGCAGTTTGTCTGATTCGGCGCGCGTAATTTCCTCGACAGCTTTATTCGTCTTTGGATCATTGAGCGGATCAGGCAAATTGTCAGTATTTTTATCTGCTTCGGTAGCCCCATCAGCTTCTTCGACAACTATTTTTGTAGGTTCACCAACTGGTGTATCTTGGGCTTTAGTTTCCTCGGTTTTGACAGCGATTGGCTTTGCGCCTGGAACTTCAGGAGCAGTTTTTGCTTCGTCAAAAATATCTATCTCTGGTACTTTTTCATCAGGTTGCTGGTCGGGCTGTTGCAAGGATATCTCTGTTGGCAGATCTGCTTGTTCATCTTTTTTTACCGCCAGAGTATCCTCGCGGCGAGGATCCATCATGGCATCAACTTTTTGCTCCAGCTCTTGCTGGGGCGTAAGCTCGTTTTCATTTTTCTTTTTGCTTAAACGCATATGCTTTTCTCTTGTAGAAATTATACCAGAATAACAGGGCAAACGCTTGCTTAATCTTCTTGGACGCGAATAGAAAGTTCTTTGAGCTGGGCTTCGTCTATATGGCTTGGCGAATTCATCATGGCATCTACGCCCGAACCGTTCTTTGGAAATGCCACAACTTCACGGATATTATGCTCGTTTACGAGCACCATAAACATGCGGTCGATACCGAATGCACAGCCAGCATGCGGCGGCGCGCCATATTTGAAAGCGTTAATCATAGCACCAAACTTTTGGTCAACATACTCTTTGTCGTACCCAAGCACGCCAAATGTTTCATACATAACCTCTGGGTTGTGGTTACGAACAGCGCCCGAACAGACCTCGTAGCCATTCATAACAAGGTCGTACTGGTCAGCAATAATAGCTTGCTTGTCTTCTGATTGTAGTGCCTCCACGCCGCCCACAGGCATCGAGAACGGATTATGTCCAAAATCGAGTTTGTTGGCTTTGTCATCCCACTCATAAAAAGGAAAATCGACAATCCACGCTGCTGCAACAGCGTCTGGATCTTTTAAATTAAAGTGATTAGCGAACTCATTACGCAGGCGCCCTAATACTTTTGCTACCGTTTTCTTGGTGTCAGCGCCAAAGAATACGATATCACCATCTTGCGCTCCTGTTCTTTCTTGGATTGCTTGAAGTTCTTGAGGTTTTAAGAATTTCGCTATAGGTGATTTTATCTCTCCGTCTACAAACGTGACGTACGCTAAACCTCCAGCACCTTCAGATTTTGCAATTTCAGTAAATTTGTCTATTTGCGAACGGCTTAAACGTGCGCCATCTTTTACGCAAATGGCTTTTACCTGTCCGCCGTCTTTGAGCGGATTCGCAAAAACCCCAAACTCACTACCACGCAGCTCGTCCGAAAGGTCAACCAGCTCCATGCCAAATCGAAGATCAGGCTTGTCAGTGCCATATTTTTCCATTGCCTCTTGGTAGGTAATTCGCGGAATCTCATCTGATAGCATGTTTTTACCGGCAAAATCTGTAATCAGGTTTTTAACCAGCGGATCCATAGTTGCACGTACCTCTTCGCCAGTTTCTACAAATGACATCTCAAGGTCAAGCTGGTAAAAATCTCCATACAATCGATCGGCACGCGGATCCTCGTCCCTAAAACACGTTGCAATCTGGTAATAACGCGCCACACCACCAACCATCAATAGCTGCTTAAACTGCTGGGGCGCCTGGGGTAGGGCGTAAAATTTTCCTGGGTGCACGCGCGAAGGCACTAAGAAATCACGGGCGCCTTCGGGACTTGAGTTTGCTAAAATCGGGGTAGTTACCTCTGTAAAATCCTGTGCTTCCATATAATCGCGGATTACCTTATAGTATGCAGCACGCTTTTTGAGCATGGTTTGCATCTTTGGTCGGCGCAGATCAAGATAGCGATACTTAAGGCGCACATCTTCTCCAGCCATTGCTTCGCCGTGTATTTGGATTGGTCGTGGCTCAGAACGGTTTAAGATCGTTAATGATTCTACTCTAACTTCTATAGCACCAGTTGCAAGGTTTGGATTTTTGAGCGCTTCGTCCCGCTCAGCCACCACGCCCTCTGCACTAATAACAAATTCATCACGCAGTTGCTCGGCACGCTCAAAGGCTTCTTCAGTCTCCGGCTGAATGACTAATTGGGCTATACCGGTATGATCACGAAGATCAATGAAGATTAAGCCGCCGTGATCGCGGCGGGATTGCACCCAACCCTTTAGTAGTACTGTTTCGCCGACACAATTGACGGTATCCTGGACAAGTTTTCTCATTCTGGCTATTTTACCACTTTATCAGTAGTTTCGCTATCTGTTGTGTCTACAATTGGCTCAGTTTTTGCTTTTTGCCGATCGCTATGTTCTTTTTTGGCAGCAGCGTGGGCAACAGTGCGCATATCTTCATATGTATCAAACTCATCAACAATCTGTTGACCAATAAGCTGCTCCATAATATCCTCAATCGTTACAATGCCAACAAATTCTTCAAAGCTATTCACTACGATAAAGAGATGGTGCTTAGTTTTAAGAAACGCCTGGAGCGCCTGCTGCAAGGTAAAATCTTCGTGTACATAATAAACTTCTGGCCGCGCTACGTCCTTTACGTTGCCGCCAGCTTTTTTATGTACCAAATCTTTTATATAAAGCGTTGCGATAATGTTGGCTTTTTCGCCTTCGTACACCGGAAAACGCGAATAACCGCTCTTGTATAGATCGTCCATGAGTTTCGGCCCGATCGACTCGGTAATATTTACTGTCTGTACTAAACGAAGTGGTATGTAGACATCACGGACTTGCTTGTCGCTAAACTGCAGGGCATGCTGCAACAGATCAATATCATGGGTAGCAATGCGGTTATCTGGAAGGCCTTTTTGCCGGTCTAAAAGTTCTACGATATCTTCCTTTTCGTACAAATTGGTGCGTACGCTAATATGGCGGTGCTTAGTAAAGAAACTACCAACGCGCTCGAGCAGCGGATAAAGATAATTGAGAAGCCAATTAATACCAGGGGTTGCTACTGCCGCAATATGCGTACTGACAGTGGTTAACCTGCTTGATGGAATCCATAAAAATCCGAGCCACAATAAAAATGCTACGAGAATAATTGCAAACCATGTCTCAAATACTTGCGCCAACAGCACAAACGACGCAGCTGAGCTGAGAATCACGATTGTCCAGAGTAAAATCTGCAAACTCACTCCATAGCTGACAGGCCGGTAGAGCATTTGAGCCAGCTGGTCGCCGTTACGCGCCCGGCGTTTTAGCTCTTTAGCCGGATAATGGTAGTATGTTCGCTGCAACCCGATAGCAAGCAGTGTAATGAGCGCAAATACGATGCCGAAGAAAAAAGTCATACCACCATAGTACTTGTTTGGCGAAATTTTTAGAAGCTATAAACAAAATTCGCCAGAATCCCGTGAGCACGTTATACTAGATACTGACTAATTTGGAGGGGTTCATGGATAAACGTTTTTGGGCAATGATCGGCATCATCATTGTGGTGTTTGTTGGCTTTTTGATCGTGAATAGTAAAGATAAAGCTGGAGCGCCCGAAACGCAAACAAAGGGTCAGGCAACAGAAAATGTTCGCGGTGAAGGCGCTGTAACGTTAGTTGAATACGGCGATTTCCAATGTCCGGCGTGTGCGCAATACTATCCAATTGTTGAGCAAATTGTCGATAAATACGCTGGTGAAATTACTTTCCAATTCCGTAACTTCCCTCTTGTTTCAATCCACCCTAATGCCTTTGCTGCTGCCCGAGCCGGGCAAGCCGCTGCCGAGCAGGGTAAATTCTGGGAAATGTACGATAAACTTTTTAGTAACCAGAACGACTGGGGTGGCAGCAGCAGCCCTATGCAAAACTTTGAGATATATGCCGGGCAACTTGGTTTAGATAAAGAACAGTTCAAAGAAGACTTCGCAAGCAGCGCCACGAACGATGCCATTCAAGCTGATATTGCTGCTGGTAAAAAGCTAGAAGTACAATCAACGCCAACCTTTGTGCTAAATGGTAAGGTTATTAAAAACCCATCACCAACAGTTGATGCATTCTCAGAAATCATTGATAAAGCCCTCGCTGAAAAATCTAAAGAAGAGCAATAAAAAACCCTCTAATATACTAAAAAGTCTTGCCACGATGGGCGATACACCGTCACAGCGATAGCTTCACGCTGCGAAATAACTTTGACCTTAACGGACATCGTTTTCTCCTCAAACGTCTCACAGGCCACAAAACCAACTTGCGAGTCGTTATCTTTTGTTGTTTTAATGTTTTTGTCTCTTATAATCTCTAGTGAGACTACTCGATCTAACTATAGTATAGCAAACAAGCTTATGCTTGTCAACTATTTTTGCTTACCTTGCTTGAACAGCCACAACTGCCTGATATTCTCTTAGCTGTTACTGTAGTAAGTACATTCTTTGTGCCACATTTTGGGCACTTTTTTGAAACAAAAGTACACGTCTCACTATCATGCGAAGATGAGCTTTTCTCTGCCGAGCCCGAAGCACCGCCCGGACACGAGGTAGACATATCATTCTGTATCGCTTTATCTGTTAGCCCTAAAACTTGTGCAATGTTACCGGCTTCGAACTCTCGGCGTGCCTGATATATATAGCCTGCCGATACAGTGCCGAATACCTCTGGATTAACTGCCTTATCAAAAACAGCCTGTTGGATCATGTGCTTACCACTTATTTCGCCTAACAGTTCAGTAGCACTCACCCGATCATGGACGCTATCTGCCATACTGATCAATTCTTGAGTTATGAGATTAACTTTTGGCCTTAAAATAGCTTCTCTTTCTCGGCACTGTTCACGATATATTGTGTAGTCTTGTTTTTCTTTATATTCGCCAAAAAAAGTATCGCCCAGGTGCGTATCCCATGCTTTCACAATATCAGCTACGCCATTTTCCAGCATGGTATTCGGTACAAGAATAGGGCTATTTAGTATTTCAGTCGCGCTCATGCCAGAAAAATCTGCCCCAAACCTTTCAGCAATTGCATGTACCGTATCAATATCATGCCGTTTGGCACCGGGCTGCTTTACTCCAGCAACAAAGGCTGACTCTGTCTTAATCTGGTTGCCCTGTGCACTTGTTACCTGAATTGCACAGCTCATAGTATCAGTAAAAAAGCCTGCTTTCTTCATGGCAGCTTCTGGCATATCATCTGCCGCGCAAGAAAATACCACAAAACTATAGTCTTCTAGTGCTCCTGATTCGTATAACTGCTGTAATCTAAATGAATTTGTAGCTTCTGCTTCTACGCGCCTACGCATACGCGGATCATGCGCAGCAAAACGCAGACTATTTGCCTGGATTGACTCCATGCTTTGACCGTTCTGCTGAATTTTACCTGCTTCGTCTACATTGAGTGTTACCTCTGTTATATGTCCGGCTTTAATCGTACGTTCAACCACATCAGTACGAACATTTGTTTCTACCATACTGCGGGCAACACGGTCACCTTCCTTGGCGCGCTGTAGTGCGTGGTAAAGTGATTCGTTTTGGCTAAATTGCTCAACTGATCTGTCTAAGTCAACTTCTGTCCTTGTCGCACACGCACCGATAAATTCTGCGGCGCGCTGGCGGGCTATAACGTCATCTTCAAGCTCACACACAGAAATTGGAGCCTCTACATCTTCAAGGTGATGTTCATATAGCCCATTTCTTTCTGGCGAGATAACTGTCATATTCCCTCTCTGTTTGTAGCGAGCAGAAAGGGCTATATCACTATAGCTTTGCTCCTGCTCGGGAGTCTTTAGCGCTGTATCGGACTTTAACCGTTGCGGCACAGTGAGGGAATTTCACCCTACTTCCAGCTTTTTATTATTAAAAGTTACTACCTACTAGCCACAGTGTAGCAAGTTTTTACTACGCTAGATATAGTATTTTTCAAAACACTTATAGCACTATTTAGCCGTAAAGCTTTCGAGGGCTTTTTCGAGTATCTGATAATTCGGGTGAATGGTGTGATCGATGTATAAGAAGTAATATACGTGGTTGCTAAGCGGAATATTACTCTTGTGCTCAGTAGTGCCAACTCCCACGACATTACGCGTACGGTTACCAACATCACAGGTAAATTCAACTCCCTGCCATTTTGAGGCAAGCGTTGCTACGCCAGCAGTTTGTGGATTGACACCATTGATCCCCGTAAATTCTACGCAGTTCCCCGAAACAGAACCGCTTACAAGGATTTTATTATCTTGGATTGTAACTGGTAAAATTCGGTTAAACGCCTTATCTGTTGGTATGCGATCGACAAATATTTCAAGCCGCCGGGCATCTTCATTCTTTTTGGTAGATTCGTAAGCAAATACATTTACTGGTGCTGTAACGTGCCCTTTGTATACCCAGTCACTTGGTAAGTTAATAGAGAACGAATCTTGGTGGAATTCTTTAAGGTCTTCTTGCGGTGGCGCATATTCACGCGTGATAGCTTTCTCGGGTACTGTAATCTGTTCCGTCTCTTGGTTTAAGAGATATACGATACCGGTGACAATCGCAGCGCACACAATAATTAAGATAATGAGTATAAAAACCCACAATTTACGCTTTACTCTTTTTTTGCTCCTACGGCCTATTTTATACATACACTACCTGACGTTAGTATATGGTGTATTATAACACCGCTTATGCTATTACTCTCCAGTTGTGATATTGCGCAATGCATGGAGGCGTGGCGTGTAACTTTGTGCTGCGCCTTCGAGCCCAAGTACTCGCAAGGCAGCTATAAGTGTTTCTAGCTTGTTAAGGGTTGTCGTATCAAGCTGTGTTTGTTGCTCGGCATCATGGAAAAAGTGGTCGATCTTTTCTATCAGCCATTTTTCTTCGGTGGGTTTTATCTGATTGGTTGACACTGCAGTTTCGGTATTTTCAGCGCCCACAACCTCGAGCGAGCGTGCGCTATGGTCGCGTTTTATAAGATGTCCCCGCTTGATGAGGTTATTAACATGGAGCGCTACAGTGGCAACCGAATTATAACTACAGCCAGCCATAATTTCCCGGTAGCTTGGGCTGTATCCGTGCTCTTTGATAAACGACTCGATAAAGGTTAAAAGTTCGCGCTGTTTTTTACTTGGACGCATAACTTCAGTCATACATGTAGTATACCAATGTATGGCCTAGCTTTTAGGTTTTGGGGCTTGAAATACCCACAACTTATACCAAATAAACTTCCAAACCGTGAAGAAAAGCGACGAGATCCACAAGCCAAGAAAGGGCGAAATACCAAGCAGCTTAAGCCCTCCGACAATAGCATAATCGAGCGGTACATTGATAAGGCTAATGATACTAAAACGCGCGAAAAGCTTGGATTCTGTGTGATGTTTGCTTTCCTCGCGAAAGGCGACAAAGCGCTGCACGGCGTAGTTTGCTGCCCAGCCAGTAATATCGGCAATAATTTTTGCTATCCACCATGGCCACGAAAAGATACCGTACAAAAGTGCAAATACTGTGTAGCCAATTATAAAAAAGGCTACGCCGCCAAGATTATAGAATGCAAATTGCTTAACTGCTTTTTGTTTAGTGCTTTGCGCCACGTTTTTGAGCACCTTTCTTACCTAGTACCGCTGCACCTATACTAAGCCCAGCGAAACCCCACCACAGATAGGCCAATGTATCGTCCGCCCAAGCATGAGATACCATATTAACAATAGTTAGTCCGATAAAGCTTGCAAATAAAATGAGTGGTAACGTGCCACTTTCACGCAGACGCCACAATATATAGCCAACGTAGCTGCAGATGGCAATAAATACTGCTAGACCAATAAGCCCGACTTCTTGACCAATTTGGATAAAATAGTTTTCGGCAATACGCACATTACCATCGTTGTACACCGACGCCGGACCAGCAGTACCAATTCCCCGCCCGTATGGCTGTTCTAAGATATCTTGCACGCCACCACCTAATGCGCCGGCACGATCTTCGTTAGAGCTCGCAAGCGACGCGGAATGTTCGTCAGTATGGAACACAGCGTTTTGAACATAGTCGTTGTCCCGTAACAAAAAGAGTGATCCGGCACCAATAATTAAAAGTACGCCTGCAGTTACCAGCAATAACCTCCGGATACGTGCCGTTTTTACTAGAAGCCATATAAGTATCACAAGCGAAGCTATTGTTCCTAGCCATGCACTACGCGAATAGGTACCGTACAGTACTGCCAATGTGCCTGCTACGCTTAGTGCCAGCTGCCAAGAGCGCATCTTTTGGCGCAGCAACAAAGCTACCAGTGTAGTTATAATAACTACTAGGTAAGCACCGAGTGGATTTGGTCCTCGCAGCGTTGACTGGGCGCGGGCATACTCAATTTTTTGATCAACCGCAATATAGGGTGCGATTGTATCTGGCCCATATCCGACAAACCGCAGGGCATCTACCGGCAAAATAAGCATTTGTAATAAACCAAAAGTTATCACTATACCTGCTGGAATTAACAATATGTGCTTCCAATACTTTTGTATATACGGCTCATAATAATGTCCGACGATGACACACAGCATAAAAAACACAAGGTAGCGAAAATCGCTTATCATACCGTATCCGAGCGCATGCCACGTTACTTCGCCGCGGAAAACTGCAAAACTTGTAGCTATAAGGTGCAGTACAACATACAAGGCTATAAGTATAACGAGCTGGTTCAAAAGAGGCGTGCTCCATATACGATTACGCAAGGAGCGATCACGGATAATCAGAATGGCTGCACCAAGCACTGCTATGCAGAGGATTCCTTCTTTCCATAAGCGAATCGCAGTGTAATGCCCAAACAGGTGCGCAAACCCAACAGTCAACGTTGCGTGAAACGGTATAAGTACGAGTATAATCACTACACATACAAGTAAGAATCGGGCTAAAAAATTGTCAGTTAAACGTCTCATAAGTGTTACAATCGATTATATATGAAAAACAGCCTGTCGTTTATCTATAATCTCTGTTTGGTCATCGGGGATTTCTTAGCGCTGGTGTTGGCATTTGTTGGCGCGTATCTGTTACGCGTGACCTTTAGTAACGATCCTTTTCCTAAT
>CAYTIU010000031.1:9109-9320 GCA_964438085.1 uncultured Candidatus Saccharibacteria bacterium
TCCTAATCAAATCTCTTCAGAAACTTATTTAGGCATTTTTCTGACACTGCTCCCCTTTTGGATTTTAATTTTTGCGCTGCTTGGTTTGTATACCACCTCTATTTATGAGAAAAGGTTTTCAGAGGCTGGCCGTCTGGCCGTGGGATCGTTTATTGGGTTTTTATTTGTTATTTTTTGGAATTTTATTACTGTAGACCCAATATTGCCAGCA
>CAYTIU010000032.1:0-9179 GCA_964438085.1 uncultured Candidatus Saccharibacteria bacterium
GGAGGTGACTCTAGGGAAAGTGCCACAGAAACGAAACCGCTCTTTAAGAGTAAGGGTGAAACGAGTGAGGTAAGAGCTCACAGCTTCTTATGGTGACATACGAAGGAGGTAAACCCTGCCTGCTGCAAGGAGATGTAGTCTTAAGCGAGCTGTAAGCTCGTGGTTCCCACCAGACTGCATCGCAAGAACCGCTCGACCCTGGTAGCAATATCAGGGCTAGATAGATGATCAGCAGAGCATATGCTCTACAAAACCCGGCTTATAGCAGTTCTAGTGATATAAAAAACCTCTTCTTTAAGGAAGAGGTTTTTGCTGTTCTGTAAGGAGTAATATTTATTTTGTAGCGTCTTTAACGACTGCAGTGAAAGCCTTTGGCTCGTTAACTGCTAGTTCTGCAAGAATCTTACGATCAAGTATGATGTCAGATTTCTTTAAAGCTGCAATAAAACGGCTATACGTTGTACCGTTTTCGCGGGCGGCTGCGTTGATACGTACATTCCAAAGCTGGCGGAATGTACGCTTACGATTACGGCGGTCGCGATACGCATTGGTGAGCGCACGAGTGATCGCTTGCTTACCGCGGCGGATACTTGAACGGTTACCACGGGTCATGCCCTTGGTTGCTTTACGGATTTTCTGATGTTTCTTATGGGTGGTTACACCTCGCTTAACGCGCATGTTTAGGCTCCTAGTTTCAGTTTAATATTCTTACCATGTTCGCCTTCAAGATTCTGAAGACCAGCAAAGGTGCGCTTGCGTGATGCACTTTTCTTTTGCAAAAAGTGGCTGCTATGTGAGCGGCGCACGCGTACTTTACCGTTTTTGGTTAACTTAACGCGGTCTTTTGTTCCGCTATGAGTCTTTAGCTTTGGCATTTTGGTTACTCCTTAGTACAAAACTTAATTGCTTTCCTGATAATTGTGGTGCTTGTTCCACGATGGCTTTATCTCCAAAACTGGCGATGATTTTTTCGGCTAATTTAAAGCCGATATCTTTATGAGCCATTTCACGTCCTCGGTAGAAGACGACGATCTTTGTTTTATGTCCGGCTTCGAGAAAGTCAGAGACTTTGCGCATTTTTACCCCGAGATCGTGATCGCTAATCTTGAGTCCAAGCCTCATTTGTTTTAGCTCAAGTGTCTTGGTGTTCCGCTTGTTTTTTTGTAGCTGTTTGGTGCGTTGGTAATTAAATTTACCCCAATCAACAATTTTAGCTACTGGCGGTTTTGCATTCGGCGATATTTCGACGAGATCAAGCTCTTGATCTTGAGCCATTTGTAAGGCTTCTTGTTTGCTAAAGACACCAAGTTGGTTGCCGTCTTCATCAATGAGTCGTAGCTGCGATGCCTGAATTTGGTGGTTCAGGCGTGTCTTTGTACTAATACAAGCACTCCTTTTTCTCTAATTAGACTACTCAGGTATTTTAACAGATAAGGCAACAGAGGTCAATAACTTTATGTATGCAGCTCTGTTTTGCTATGGAAATTGTGGCTTCGGTACTGGATTGCCTCGCTAATATGGGTGGTCTCGATGGTGTTAGAGGCGGCAATATCAGCTATGGTACGAGCAACTTTAATAATTTTCATATAACTCCGAGCCGAAATCTCGAGCTGCGTAGCAGCTTTATTAAGCAGTATGGTTGCAGCTTGCGAAAGCTGTGCGTGTTGTTTGATGTCTTGGTTGGACATATGCACATTGAGCACTGCGGTATTTTTATGCCTTTTATATCTCTGCGTTTGAATATCTCGTGCCTGGGCAATGCGTTCTTGCATCTCATGAAAATGTGTTTGATCTGATGCTTGGTTGAGTAGGGTATCGTGCTGTATCTCGTCTACTACAACGTAAAGGTCTATCCTATCAAGAATCGGTCCGGATAGCTTGCGCCTATACCGCTGTATTTCGTGGGCAGTACAACGACAGGTTTTAGTAGTGTTGTAGTAGCCGCACGGACAGGGGTTGGCGGTTGCAATTAACGTAAAATCTGCCGGGTACGTTGCTGACATTTTGGCGCGCGTAATAGTGATGTGCCGCTCTTCAAGTGGTTGGCGCAGTGCTTCAATGGTATTCCTGTTAAATTCGGGCAGTTCGTCAAAAAAGAGTACTCCTTTGTGGCTCAATGTTATCTCGCCCGGGCGTAAGGCGTGTCCGCCACCAACAATTGCCACATGACTGGCGCTATGGTGTGGCGCGCGGAACGGGCGGTTTGCAATGATTTGGTCGTATTGCTGGGTTGCTAGGCTTTGCAGGTGAGTTACCTCAATAATCTCGTCATGGTTCATTGGCGGTAGTAATGAAGGAAATGCTTTGGCAAGCATACTTTTGCCGGTGCCAGGTGGGCCGTTCAATAAGACATTATGCCCGCCTGCGGCTGCTATCTCCAGTGCTCGCTTCGCGTGTTCTTGGCCAGATATGTCGTCTAAACGTACTAATGTATGAGTTGTGGCATCACCTATATCGTATACAGAAGAAGGTATAGCGCCTTTACCAGTTGAAAACGTCTTAGGCTCACCGGTGTTCTTACAAGGGGTATTTAAATATTCGTATAGTTCTCGTAGGTTTTTAAGAGGGGTAAGTGTAATGTTGGGGATCATTGCAGCCTGAGCAGTATTTTCGCTTGGAATAATATAGTGGCTTAAACCATGCTGTTTGCCAGCTAAAATCTTTCCAATAACACCTCTAACTGGCCGGATAGTACCATCTAAACCGACCTCTCCGATAAACCCTGTAGCGGGCGGTATGGTGCGAGTGGCCTGATCTGATGCAATAAGGATAGCGGCGGCTGCTGGCACGTCGAAACTTGTGCTTTCTTTCGGTATATCAGCTGGGGCGAGGTTAATAACGATACGTTGGCGAGGTAAAGTAAGCCCACTGCTGGCGAATGCGCTCCTGATACGCTCGCGCGCCTCATCAATAGACCGGTTTGCAAAGCCAATAATGGTAATACCAGGCAAGCCATGCGACATATGACACTCTACATCAATAATCATTCCTCGGGAGACGTTATTCCACGGGCTTCGGACAATCAGCATGCTCGTAGTATAGCCATTTACGTAAAAAATGTAATTAAATCTAGCTTAAATATGCCACATGGTGCCTGGAAATTTGGGCTGCTTAGGTACTGGTAAATTATGCTCCAAAAATAAACAACGGCTTGCGAGAAGCCGTTGTTCTTAAGTCGTTTTTGTTTTTGAGCACTTTTTTTATTCACAGTGCTATCCTTATCTTATAAATTACAGTTTTTTATGTCAATACCAATTATGCTTAATGTATTACGTGCCTGTGCATAACTATGACCAAGTTTTGGCAATAGGCGACTCAAAAACGTACAAAAGGATTTAATATAGCTCGCTCAGCAAGGCACTATTAAGGCGCTGCGGGGAATGAACTGGCGCAAATTGTTAATGACTGGTTTTGGCTGTGGGTTGCTAAAACTCGGTTTAGAATAATTGCTGGAATATATGTTCATATAGCGATTTTATGAAACACAGACATTTAGCTACGCGTTATGTAGAGACTTTGTAATCATATAATTAACCATATTAATGACTAACATGCAATATCGTTATATTGATGTATATAAAGTTTATATTGAGTTGTCTGCAGCACGAGTCTACAAAATTACAAACCCATACTAACGTGGTGCGATTGGCGTGCACGTGTGCAGCGGCTGTATATTACAAAAGTTATGTAAAGCTTTGAAACGCAATAAAGATCCCCAAGGCTTTAGGCGCGGGGTTTTGAGAGAATGATGGCTCTCTATGCCATGCAGCGTGTGTAGAATGCGCTAAATCGCTTTATTTTTATTATATTTCCAGACTTGGAGGCACTATGAGCACAATCACATGCCTAAATAGGCTAAATTGAAGCTGTTCACCGAAATATAGGCGGTTGACCTAGGTACAATCATAGGATATGCGGGTTTGCTTGGGTAATTGAAGTCTATGCGGGTAGGAAGCGTAGCATATTGAGAATCTAGTGCGGCAGAGCCGCATTGAGGGACACATGTTGCTATACATTATTTTTATACAGCATGAATGCAGGCGCGATAATTTGACACGATGCAAGATACCGTACATCACACTACGCATGATATATGTATGCAGTTACGCAGGGAGTATGGTTGTCTATTTTATGTAAAATCTAGTCAAAAGGAGTCCCATAAGCAGCTGTTGTTATAATTATCTTTACCATAATTGTTAATTATACATCATTATTAAATTAACATTCTAATCTGTAACGTAGTAATTATTACTGTAAAGGTGATTGACAAATAAACAATCTTATAGTAGGCTAGAGAGTATGAAATGCATAAAACAAAAACATTTCCAAGGGCCATAAAAAGCCATCAAAATAACGCTCAAACTCGCCTAAAGCGGGAATGAGCGGTCAGTCAATGCCACCAAAGGCAGCAAGCGCTCTAATAGTCTAATTTTATGAAGCGGATTTGCTGCCGGTGGCTCTATGCATTCATGTAGAGTCGCTTAAGTATGTTCTGCTTAAGCGATTTTTGTATAACTTTATAAAATAAAACCATAAATCGGTGTACACTTAAACATATGCGTTTCCCAGTATTACTCTTAGGTATAAGCAGCGTATGTCTGGGTGTATTATTCATATACACAAATCCAGAGCGCTTGCCGGCTGTCGTATTTATTATATTGTTTGCTGCACTATATGGTTTTGTATTTAGTATCGTAACGTTGCTCGGGCAAATGTTGCGTAACGTAGATGTTATTAGCTGGGAAGTACCACGTATTCGTAGGACTGCTGCTATAGTGACATGTTTTCCGATATTTCTACTTGTACTCCAGTCGATAGGACAGCTAACGGTGAGAGATGTGCTGATTACTTCTAGCCTGTTCGTGCTACTCTATGCTTATTTTGGCGCATTTTTGCGGCGATCTAGAAAATAATATCCTACAGATTGTGTGTTCTCCTCAAGGGGTTTATACTATACAGATAGTATGGATAAAAACCCGCTTCAACCACAACCAGGCCAAACAAGTCTCCCGGAGCCAGTCGCTCACGAGCAAATGCCGCCGGTTCCTGGGCAGGCTGCCCAACAAGTACCACCGGCTCCCCAGGCTGTGCCGTCACCAGTCGATCCAAGTCCGGCTACTATTCCTGGTGCTATCAAAGAGGAGGGAGATACATTAGGGCAGGAGTGGCTTACAGTGGTAGATAATCTTGTTCGCCAGAATATCCAGGATCCAAGAAAGTTAAGTAAAGAATTTGAAAAAGTAAAAGCGACGTATATTAGCAAGCGATATGGTAAAGAGCTTAAAAAATCGGACAGCGAAGGATAGGGTATGATAGCGATTATATTTTGTATCCTGATTCTGGTTGGCAGTGGCATAGGAGCCTTGCTGTATGTTCGTAATCGCCAAAATATCCAATCGATGAAGAATGTTGAGCGCGGGCTTAAGATGGTGCCGCTGATTATATATTTACCACCCCCAAGTGATGATATAGAGGCAGGTGGGCGAGATGTCAGGGATATAACTGATGAGAATATTTCACGCGCCCAGACTATATACAATATTATTGCTAGTACTGTAGAAGAGGGGCGCCAAGTGAAAACGCACGGTCAGCGCCACTTTGCATTCGAAATCATTGGATTGCATGGATCAGTTAATTTCTATACCGCGGTACCGGTACCGCTCGTTGAGGTGATTAAACAAGCGGTTGTGAGTGCGTATCCGTCTGCTCGGCTCGAAGAATCTGTTGAGCATAATATTTTCAGTGAAGTAGGCAAATTGAACGGTATTGCTGGCGGTGAGCTTGAGCTCAAGGAGTCGTTTGCATATCCAATTGCAACGTACCAAGAAATTAAGCGAGACACTATGCAGGCGCTCTTAAATGCACTGTCTTCGCTTGAAAAAGATGATGGCGCGGCGGTACAGATTTTGATGCGTCCAGCAGACCCTGGTTGGCGAAAAAAGGCCAATGAGCTAGCCGAGAAAAAGAAGAAAGGTACTGATAAAAAAGGTACAGCGATCGAAAACGCAGGTTCGTGGTCTAAGGAGGTGTTCACAGCGCTTGCTAAGCCGCCTGAGCATAATGAAGGTAGTAAATCGTCCGAAAAAGAGCTTTCAAGCCTTGACCAGTCAATTGTAGATGCGATGCATGATAAGACACGTACGCCTGGATATGAGGTTATTATTCGGGTTGTGGTGTCTTCTAATGTTAATCAACGGGCTCAGGCACTGCTTGGAAATATCCTTGCAAGTTTTTCGTTGTTTGATGCGCCCGGTAAAAATGGGTTTAAGTTTAGCCCTGCTAGCGATGCCGCGAGCCTTGTGTCAGATTACATATTGCGCTTGTTTCCGCAAAGTAATAATAAAAATATATTAAATGCTGTTGAGCTAGCGACGCTCTTTCATTTTCCTGACCAAAGAAATACGCCAACTTCCCAGTTAGAGCGGCAGGATTCGAAGCAGGTCGACGGGCCGCGTAATATGCACGAAGAGGGGCTGTTACTTGGATATAACGTGTTTCGGGGCGTTAAGAAACCGATTTATTTGTCGCTCGGAGATAGACAGCGCCATATGTATGCTGTCGGACAAACTGGTACTGGTAAGTCAACCTTTCTAGAAAATTTAGCGCTGCAAGATATGTTAAGCGGCGGCGGTTTTGCGTTTGTTGATCCACATGGGGATACTGCCGAGACATTGCTTTCGATGGTGCCAAAAGAACGGACGGAGGATGTGATTTATTTCTGTCCGTCTGATACAGAGTACCCAATGGGACTCAATTTGTTTGAATTTGACACGCCTGACCAAAAAGACTTCTTAGTACAGGAAGCGCTTAATATGCTTTATAAGCTCTACGATCCACAGCGCCAAGGTATTATGGGGCCGCGATATGAACATTTGTTCCGTAACGCGGCGCTTACGATTATGGCTGATCCTGCTGGCGGTACTTTTGTTGATATTCCAAAGCTATTCCGTGACCCACAGTATGTCCGGCAAAAGCTACAGCATGTAACTGATCTAAATGTGCGTGAATTTTGGGAAAAAGAAATGCCGGCAAGCCAGCGTTCGAATGAGTTTGGCGAGGTAACAAGTTGGTTCGTCAGTAAATTCGGCGCGTTCTTATCGAACGAAATGATGCGTAATATTATTGGGCAAACCGAAAGTTCATTTAATTTGCGCCAGATTATGGACGAGGGCAAGATACTTATTGTAAACCTCAGCAAAGGCCGCACTGGTGAGCTCAATTCGAAGCTGCTTGGTATGGTATTTGTGATGAAATTCCAGGCGGCTGCTATGAGCCGGGCTAACATTCCAGAGAGTGAACGAAAAGACTTTGCCCTCTATGTTGACGAGTTCCAGAACTTCTCGACGGATTCTTTTGCAACAATCATGTCTGAGGCACGAAAATATCACCTCAATCTTATTGTTGCAAACCAGTTTGTTACGCAGCTGACTGAAGAAATTAGAGATGCTGTCTTTGGTAATATGGGCACGGTAGTTTCATTCAGGATCGGGCAAAATGATGTTGATGCTTTGTCTCGTTATTTCCAGCCTCAATTTGAAGGTGACGATCTCTTACGAATTCCAAACTACAATACGGTTGTACGTACGCTAGTTAATGGGGTGCCAACGCAGCCGTTTAGTATGGCAACCTTGCCACCGCTTGGATCATCTAACCCAAAACTCGCCCAAGCGCTTAAGCAGCTTTCTGCAGCAAAACATGGCCGCCCGAAAGCCCAAGTTGAGAAAGTAATATTTGAGAGACTCAAAACACAAGCGCCTCCTGCACCATCATTTGGGGCAAATCGACCACAATTTGGGGGTGTGCCAGCTACACCGGCTACTAGAACTGCTCAACCACAAAGTCCAGTGTCTCGTAGCGCTGCTGTACCGCCATCACCAAAGCCTGGTAGTGGCTCGTTCCTTGACGAATGGCTAACTAAGCGCCAGAAACAACCGCCTACTCAATCGTCTTATGCCCAGGCTCCATCTCCTCCTGCGACTCCGCCATCAGTGCCTCCACGGCAACCTGCAGCACAACCACGCAGCGGGGAGCTAAACATTAGGCACGGCGACACGCAGTCATCAGGCAAGCCAAACGTCCGTGATGATGCAGATACTATACATATAGACCGTGATGGCAATCTTGAGCCTATAGATGCCACAAAACCCGACAAACAGCAGTAGTGGTTGATTGAGATGCAAGAACACGGTATAATTTATAAGTAAGTAGTGGGTTTATAACTAAACACAAGATTGAGGGTTGTTTTAAGCGTGGCAAATCAAAAACAAGAATATAAAGCTGATCAAATTCAGGTTCTAGAGGGTCTTGAACCAGTACGTAAACGTCCTGGTATGTATATTGGTGGTACCGGGGTTGAAGGCTTGCATCACCTAGTGTGGGAAATAGTCGATAACGGTATTGACGAAGCGCTTGCCGGGCATGCAACAGAGGTTTCTGTTGAGATGCTTGAAGGTAATGGTATACGTGTTACAGATAATGGGCGGGGTATTCCAACTGATATTCACCCAAAAACTGGCAAGAGCACTGTTGAAACAGTGTTAACTGTATTGCATGCTGGCGGTAAGTTCGGTGGCGGTGGCTACAAAGTATCTGGTGGTTTGCACGGCGTGGGCTCTAGTGTAGTGAATGCGCTCTCTGGTAAATTTTTTGTCCGGGTATATAGTAACGGTAAAATTCACGAACAACACTACGAAAAAGGCGCACCACAGAGTGATTTGAAAGCAGTTGGCAAAACTGATCGAACTGGTACAGAGATTACCTTTTATCCTGACGAAACCATATTTGAGACAACCACCTTCAGTTACGATACAATCTTAGATCGTTTGCGTCATTCAGCCTATCTCACAAAAGGTATAAGAACCTCAATTAAAGATGAGGTAAGTGACAGAAGATATGGTTTTTATTTTGAAGGCGGTATAAAATCTTACGTTAAACATCTCAACGTAGGTAAGGATGTAGTAGATGATGATGTATTTTACGTAGACAAAACAGTTAAAGATGTACAAGTTGAAATTGCAGCTCAATATACTGATGCATTTAATGAAACAATCAAGGCTTTTGCGAATAACGTCTTAAACCCAGATGGCGGAACGCATTTGACGGGTTTTCGTTCTGCGTTAACGCGAGTCATTAATGATTATGCACGCAAAAACGGCCTTATAAAAGATAAAGAAGAAAAT
>CAYTIU010000033.1:0-8371 GCA_964438085.1 uncultured Candidatus Saccharibacteria bacterium
TAATACAGTGACAGTCGTGGTACAGGTGAATGGCAAATTACGGGCTACGCTTGAATTACCATCTGACGTTGATGAGCCAACAGCAGTGGCAGCCGCCAAAGCCGACCAAAAAGTTGCTTCATACCTAGATCAAAAAGAGGTACGCAAAACAATTTACGTACCTCAAAAACTGGTTAACTTTGTTGTGTAGACCCTAAGCAACCTAGGTAATAGGTAAACTTTTACCGTTCAGCTATAGCACCGAGGATAGCTGTCTCGCCAAACTCTCGTTTAAGCTCGGCATCTTCCCAGATAACTACTTCATCGGTTGGTTGCAGAAACCTATCTTCTGGCTGTGCTTCTAGAGCACTCGCGTTGTTTGCCTTATGTTGCAGTACAGATTCACTAAGCTCAGGGTATTCGCGGGCAACTACGCCTTGGACAGTATTACCTGCTCCAATTACTCCGTCGTAAACGATAACATCTGAACCACTTGGACCTTTGTGAAGTTCACGCTCAATAGTAGCGTCCATCTGTTGCCAGAGAGGTTGACCTGACTCGTGCGAGCCTGATTTTGCAAATGCAATGCCACTACCAAGTGCCACAACAGTAGCTAAAGCAGCGAGCCTGCGCCTCATAAATTTTAGATCAGTTTTACGCTCACCCTGACGGCCGCTCTCTAGAGAGCGTGGGTGGGTATGCGAATGTAATGTATTGTGTGTCATAAATTAAATAATCCTTAAATGGACTATCTAATAATAGCATAAGTAGCAAAGAATGTCAATACCCGCTTGTGATTTAAGCAAGATTTAGCTATAATATAGGGCAACTCATACATAAAATTAGTAGAATATAAGGAGTTTATCTTGGGTAAACCAAAAAAACGAACAAGTCCAAGGCGCACCGGTACGCGTCGCAGCCACTTAGTATTAAAGTTGGCTCGCAAAGTGAATGCAACATCGCCGGTAAAAGCATTTACTACCCGAAAGCAGAGTGCAAAAAAGCAGTCTGCGGCATCGAAATAAGTTAAAAATAAGCTATACTATAGCTATACTAAACGGATTAACAATATGGCATCAAATCGTCACCTTGGTCGCATCATAGTACTGCAAACGCTGTATGAGCATGATTTTCGCATGAGTGCTGAGGATAAGAGTTTTAAGCTTGAGAAAGCGCTGTCGCGTAACACCGACCGATATAAGACTACTGTTGATGACACGCCATTTGTCGAACGTTTAGTGCGCGGAGTTATTAAGCATCAGCAAGAGCTTGATGAAATACTGCAACCGATAGCGCCAGAATGGCCGATTGACCAGATTTCCCGTATGGATCGCGTAGTGCTACGCATGGGCGTGTATGAGCTAAAATATGAGCCGGAAACGCCGCCAAAGGTAATTATTAACGAAGCTGTAGAGCTAGCAAAAGCGTTTGGCGGGGATAACTCATCAAAATTTATTAACGGCGTATTAGGTACGGCCTATCGCCAACTTAACGGCCTACCCGAAAAAAAGGAGGCTGAAAAGCCCGTAAAGCCAAAAGAAACGAAGGAGGCATAGACTGCGTATGAAGCGACCAAAGCCAATACGAGGATTTAAGAAATTTTTGCCTCGACGCCGTTCACCAATAGAAGAAGTTGTCAAAGAGACCACCTCTGGCGGTATAGTCTTTCGCCGGAATAAAAAGACAAACCAGGTAGAAGTACTGCTCATTCAAGATGCGAAAAATCGCTGGACCGTGCCAAAGGGGCACGTAGAAGAGGGCGAAGAGCCACGCCAGACAGCCGAGCGCGAGATTCGCGAAGAAACTGGGCTACAAGAGATGAAAGTGATGCAATGGCTTGGTAAGGTGAATTTCCGCTATCGTCGGACGCACACGTTGGTACTGATGACAATGCATATTTACCTTGTACAGGGACTAGGCGACACTGATAAGCTGCACCCGGAAGATTGGCTGACAGATATAAAATGGATGCCAGCGGCCGAGGCGGTAGACAGTATTGCGTATGATGATATTGGTAAACTAATATTATTAGGAATGAAGAAAATACGTAAAAGCGGTTTATAATTTATAACACAGAAGTTTATGCAGGATTTTTCAAAATACCAACAATTTGCAGAAGAAAAGTTACAGGTTACGTTTCATGATATCCAGTTGCTTGTAACGGCGTTTACGCATCGCTCATATCTGAACGAGCATAAAAAGAGCGCTAAAGAACATAATGAGCGGCTAGAATTCTTGGGCGATGCAGTTTTAGAGCTCGTTGTAACCGAATATTTGTATGTGAATCATGATGACCCAGAGGGAATTTTGACGAACTGGCGCAGTGCGTTGGTGCGGACAGAGAGTATTAGCGCGGCAGCAGCAGCTTTTGAGTTTGAGCCGCTCTTGCGCTTGAGCCGAGGCGAAAAGCAAGGTACACCGCGGGCGCGGGCACAAATTCTCGCTAACAGCTATGAAGCGGTGGTTGGTGCGATCTATCTTGACCAAGGGTATGAAGTAGCCAAACAGTTTATTGAGCGAAGTATATTAAGCACATTTTCAACTATTTTAGAGACGGGCTCGTGGATGGACTCGAAGTCTCACTTGCAAGAAGTAGTCCAGAGCAAAGAGGGTTATACGCCAGTGTATAAAGTATTAGACGAATCAGGACCAGATCACGAAAAGACGTTTAAAGTAGGTGTTTTTGTGGATAACCGGCTGATTGGCGAAGGCAGCGGGCCGAGCAAGCAGGCCGGGCAACAAAAAGCCGCTGAAGTGGCACTTGTACACTACGGTGCATCCCAAAAGGATTAGAGAACAATCAATATACTTGACAACAGGGGCGCTTATCTGTAAAATTAAGAGCAACTTGTATTTAGTAACATCAAATTGAAAGTGAGTTTTATCTAAACATGTTAGCTATTCGTATGCAACGAACTGGTCGTAAAGGTCATGCAATGTTCCGCGTGGTTGTACAGGAGTCTCGTGTAACACCTACAAGCGGTAAAGTTGTTGCCCTGCTTGGTAACTACGACCCACACACCAAAACCGCACATATCGTCAAAGATAAGGCAGAGTTTTATCTTAAAAATGGCGCACAGCCATCTGACCGTGCAGCACGTATCCTTGAATCTGAAGGTGTTGCAATGCCTGCGTGGTTTGAGAAAGCTGCCGAGAAAAAGCGTGCAACCCGTAATCCAGAAAAGCTTCGCAAAAATCAGCCAGCTGAAGAAGCACCAACCGCTGAAGATACACCAGTAGAAGCTGAAACAGAGACTGAAGCTGAGCCAGTAGCACCTGCCGAGACCGAAGAAACACCGACAGAAGACACCCCTGCTGAAGCTGTAGCAACAGAAGAATCCGCAGACACAGCAGAGCCGGCATAGGTACTCCCTAGAGCTCTCTAAAGGCGATATTTTTTATGACAAATCCTACACCAAGCGGGATAGTCTTTGCTATAATAGGTATATTACATTAAGGAGGAACGGCATGAGCAGTAGTATTGACCAGCAATTTGTTGAATATATAGTAAAGTCACTTGTTGGTAAACCAGACGCAGTAAGCATTGAACGGCGCATCGACGAAAAAGGGGTTCTACTTGAACTTACAGTTGACCCAGAAGATCTAGGGCGTGTTATAGGTAAGCGCGGTGCTACCGCACAAAGCTTGCGAACATTGTTGCGTGCACTTGGCACGAAAAATGACGCTCGATACAATCTTAAGATTGTAGACGTAAGCGAAGGCTATAACAGCGGTGGTTACAGTGGTAGCTCATCAAGCTCTCAAGATGATACAAGCTCTTCTGAAACAAAAGAAGACACGAGCGACGAGAGCAGCATTGCGGATAAAACCCGCCAAGAGCTTGCAGAACTCGATGATCTTGATGTATAGTAGCTTCTAGTCGAATCTACGACAAACAAAAACAAACACTTAACAGCTCATTGCGAGCCAATTTGACTAGTCAGATTGGGAGCTTTATGTGAAAAGACCTCATGCATGCATGAGGTCTTTGTGGTTTTAGAGTATATTTTTGACACAAGTGACGTGCGGAAAGCCAGCTAGCGTATGCGTAAAATAATCGATAGCCTATCGTGTACGTTTTGTAGACCGGGAGTGTCTACTTCTAAATTTTTGTAGATACTCTTTGGCGCGCTCTGCTTGATGTGTTAGCGGGCGTACACTGGTAGTAGGCTCTTGTGCCTGGGGTGGCTGCTTATCTTGCGTGCTAGACTCATGAGCTTCGGTGGTCGGTGGCAGGAAAAAAGATTTTTCCGTAGCACCAGTAACAGTATCAAGCGGATAGGGCTCAATAAGAGGGGTATCTGGGGTAGGTAATTGTTCTGTTGGTATTTTTTCCATAATGTTTACTACTATATATTATAGCCTAAAATAGAAAAAAATGCTAGAGTCTTATATAAGATTAAGAATAATTTAAGAAATAAGGAGATACAACTTGCCCCTGAATGGGCGTGTATAATAAGACCAGTATGAAAATTCAGATTATTACGTTATTTCCTGAGATGTTTGCAGGAGTTTTAGGCAACTCAATGCTTTGGAAAGCAGCGGAGCAAGGCGCGGTACAGTACGAGCTAGTTAATCTGCGCGATTTTGGGCTTGGCCCGCGCAAGCAGGTTGACGATACGCCTTATGGTGGCGGTGATGGAATGCTGCTGAGGATTGAGCCGCTAGTGGCTGCCATTGAGCATGCAAAAAAACAGGATCCTGATGCTCGGGTATATCTCCCGACCCCGCGTGGTGAAGTGTATAAGCAATCGATAGCCAAGCAACTAGCTGCGGATAACAGGGGTATGATTATCGTGTGCCCGCGCTATGAGGGGTATGATGAGCGGATCACAGGCTGGATTGACGAGCAGTTCTGTATAGGAAATTATGTACTGACAGGTGGTGAAATTCCGGCAATGGTGCTTGTAGATAGCGTGGTACGGCTTTTGCCAGGTGTTTTGGGCGGTGAAAAAAGCGCTGAAATTGAATCGTTTCAGCAAGATGACAAAGCAGTTGAGTTCCCACAATATACGCGCCCCGAAGAATTTCAGGGGCTTACAGTGCCAAAAGTGCTTTTAAGCGGCCATCATGCTGATATAGAGGCGTGGCGCCATAAAAATACTGGCACAAACGAAGACAGATCACTACAGTAAGAAATTTGGTTGCAATTTAATCCCTATTATGCTATAATAGAGACATGAGTCTCGAAACAGTCGTAGCAGATTATTATGAATACCAATTAGATGGTCTCTCAGTAGATTCGTACTATAAACAAGCCGATAATGTAACACACAAAGAATCACGCTTGTATTATGACAACGAGGATATTGATAATGGCGCTGTTGAAGATGCGCTTCATGAAGCAGCTAATACACTCCGTATAACAGAGGTCGATGGACAGTCGTTTGCTATATGCGAGGCTAACCTTGACGCGCCGGACGAAGATGCTATGCTGCATCTGCCAACGTATAGTTCGGCAATTCCGAGTAACCCAGGCAATGCCTATGAATTTGCAGCGCAGGCTGTACGATATCCTGATGTACGACAGGTGTATGTCGGTATGTATGGCATCGGTTCTACGAGTCCGTTGACTATAGAAGAACGCAAATATACTCGAAAGCACGGGCGATATACGTGGGAAGATGAAGACAAGACGGTAGCTTTGCCGAGTATTGGGAAGCTTGCCACGGCACTTGATAATGAAGGACTGTACGTTACTCGAGTTGGTACAGATTCGGCGGGCGGTAATTATGCAACAGCACTCGGAGTAGCGCTACCCGAAGGACAGCTTTCGCACGCATTTATGAGCGAGCGCCCAGGCCTTGTGCATCTTGGCGCATTGGCAATGGCAAAAGGCATGTTATACGACGAGAACATAAAAAATGCCAAAGAAAACCGTGAGTTAGGGCGCCAAGTTGATAGCCAGAGCTTAACTGATGACATGATTGAACAGGCAAAAGCGGCCTTTGCAGAGTATAACCCAGATACGGTATTGGGGGGGGTATATACAGCACCTACTTCGGATACGCTCAAAACCCTCTGGACGAGCCTACAAGCGCTTCGTAAAGGTCCGCGTGGTAGCACAGACCCGAAAGCGATTGATACTAACGCTTACTTGCGTAATCAGCCTGATACCATTACAACATTCGCGATTGCTGAGAAAAGTCCGCTGCATAAGAATGCCAAGTTAGCACATACAGCAGCCCAACGGCTGCTTTCACATCTTACCGTACAGAGTGAGGGCGAAGTACGTATGGTTATGTTGCCAGAAATGACCCATGCGTACAATACGTACTTTCCAAGTTTGTATCATGCACTTAAGCGTGACGCGCTCGAGCTCTAGGAATGAACGAGGTAGTAATCAACGCAGAAAATAAGCAGGTGCATCTTACCCCTGAGTTATACGATGAGTTTCCAGAAGCAGAAATGGCACTTGCATACGCAGATAGACAGTTTGAATCAGACCCTGAAACTTATTTACAGCAGCTAGAAACAAGTGTTTTTACCTTTACGTCATCTACTGGCGCAGATATTGACTGTTCGTTACTGCCAGGCAGCAGCAAACGAATGCTTGTTATATGGTCGCCATTTTCTGACAGCGCACCGAAAAGCAGCGCAGAAGAAATGTATCAATATATATCTGGCGAGCCAATAAGCAAACAAAAAGCGGCGCCAAATAGCTGGAATCAAACTACAAAATCTGGTGTTATGCATAGCATGCTGCAGGCAGTTGGCGAAGATATGCCGGTGCTGACTATCTATAGCCCTTTGCCAAGCGTTCCGCATAATGCGTATGGCAAGCAAGAGAGGAAGCTTATAAAGAATGGAAATTTTACGCCAAGTGCGCGTATCACAGAAGAAGCTGTTGCCCATGCACAGGAACGCCTGCATGGTACAACGAGCGAGACGCAAATTGACACTTATGATTTGCACGGGGCGTCACTGGGCGCAAGCTCTGCGATTGGCGCGGCACACGGTCTGAAAGATCAAACAAGAACTGTAACTGCACAAGAGCTGATTATTGCGCCAAAACACCTAGGTAGCTTAGCTGCTCGGTTTACGGTTAAGAGCGTGCACGAGAGAGAGTCAGCGCCAGATAATCAGGTAGGCAATATAGTAATTGATGAGTCAGCGATACGACAGGCTATAGATAAAAGCGGCAATGAATTTATGATGATAGGGCGTATGCTACAGGGTATGTCAAAGATATCGCGACTGAAAGGCTTAACTGGTGGTGAACGCAACCAGACGCCTCGCCTTATAGAAGCACTTATTGAAAATAACACGTCGGTTATGATTCCGCTCGCAGAAAATAGTGGCTTAACATACGATACAGAAGCATATCTGCCCAATGTTGGTGAACAGGTAGTAAAGGTTCGTTCAACCGAAGGTTCAGCGACTCATCTGATAGATGAATATGTTGCATTGACCGCACTATTAGCTGTGGCACACATTCGTAATTCTCATGTTCGGTAGTAGGCAGCAAGCCAGGCTTTTTTAAATTCTCTATATGTGCCATCTAATATGCTTTGGCGGATATCTTCGACAAGTTTGACGATAAAACGTTCGTTGTGGATAGTTGCAAGCGTGTAGCCGAGTATCTCGTTAGCTTTAAAAAGGTGGTGTAGGTACGCCTTGGCGTAGTTTTGGGCAGTATATGAGTCACTTGTTTCATCGACCGATGTGAGGTCGTTTTTGTACTTGGCGTTGGTGATATTGATGCGCCCGTGGGGGGTATAAAATGCGCCATTACGCCCAACGCGAGCAGGGCTGACACAGTCAAACGTGTCGGCTCCGTTTTCTATACAGGCAAAGATATCATCCGGCTCGCTTATACCGAGCATATGCCGTGGTTTATTTTCGGGTAACTCTTCGCTCATCCAACGTACAATATCACCTAAACTCTCTTTTGTAAGTGCGCCGCCCAGGCCAAAGCCATCAAACTCCAACTTTGCTAAAAATCCTGCTGAATGCCGGCGCAAATCTTCGTGCTGGGCACCCTGTACGACGCCAAAGAGTGCTTGGTATGGTTTGTCTGCCCGTAGCTCGGTGAGCCGCTTATGTTCGGCAAGGCTGCGTTCTGCCCAGGGGTGGGTACGCTGTTCAAGCGATTCAACCTGGTAGTTATAATCATGATGCAGGGTAGTAAGTTCATCGAATGCAAAGATGATGTCAGCACCGATGCCGTGTTGAATCTGCATAGATTTTTCGGCGGTAAAACGGTGCTGGCCGCCGTCTAGATGGGACTTAAAGGTAACACCGTCATTATCAATCCAGGCAAGTTTTTCTTTTTTAATGAGTGGCTTTTCGGCGTCGCTGCCGTTCATGTCAATAATTTTTTTAAATCCAACGCCGAGACTCATAACTTGAAATCCACCACTATCGGTAAAGGTTGGCTTATCCCAGTGCA
>CAYTIU010000034.1:0-7816 GCA_964438085.1 uncultured Candidatus Saccharibacteria bacterium
GAGTTCAAAGCTGGCAACAATTTGACATGCTTTGAACTCGGGCGCAGGTTTTACTCCAATAAAAATGGGCAGCCGGTGTTCATTCGTAATGCCGCCCAGGCATACACGCATCTCAAAGGCATGGCTAATAGCCAGAAAGAACAACTAAGGGGTATCTACCTAAATAGCAGATACCAAGTTGTACACGATGAGGTAATATCTATTGGTACGTTGACATCAAATATCGTGCACCCCCGCGAGGTATTCCAGCCAGCGATAGAACATGGTGCAATTGCAGTTATTATTGCTCATAACCACCCTTCAAATAATCCAACGCCAACTGACGATGATCTTACAATCACCTCTCAGCTTGTAACGGCTGGAAAAATACTTGGTATTGATTTGTTAGATCACTTGGTAATAACTAGTGATACATTTGCAAGCATAATAGGAGACAAAAAATAACATGAGCGACAGCTATAATCTAGAACCAAATGATATTGTAACTTCATCGCAAGAACCGTTAAAAGACCATCTTGTACACGATTTTACCGATGATTATCGCAATGAACTAAAGGCCCAAGTAGCATCTGGCGATTATTTCATACTGCTTGCTACAAAGTTAGATGAACTAAGCTCGCAAATTGCCGAGGCATTGCCAGATGCTCATACAGTCCTCGAACAAATTATCACTGACCTCAGTTTCTTGCAAAGAGAGTATACAATCAGTAAAAAAGATTAACTTCACGCATATACTTTATTTCTCCAGATAAGAGAGCTATACTTCTTATGAGAAATCTTTATAAATATTACACACGCAGGACATATACGCTGCTTACATGAAAGAAGAGGTTGGTTTTGAGCCTGAGTATAGGAATCGTTGGTTTACCAAATGTAGGTAAATCTACATTATTTAATGCGCTGACTAATAGCGATATTCTGGCAGCCAATTATCCTTTTGCCACAATTGAGCCAAATACTGGTATTGTACCTATACCTGACAAGCGCCTCCAGAAACTCGCTGACATCTATGGAAGTAAAAAGATTTTGCCTGCAACGGTCACATTTGTAGATATTGCAGGGCTCGTGGCCGGCGCAAGCAAAGGAGAGGGCTTGGGCAACCAGTTTTTAGGAAATATCAGATCAACGAGCGCCATTGCACACATTGTGCGTGCCTTTGATGATCCAAATGTAACACATGTTGATGAGCAACACGATCCTAAAAAAGATATAGAAGTTATTAATACAGAGCTTATATTGGCTGATCTTCAAACAGTTGAAAAACGCCTGCCGCGCTTAGAAAAAGAAAGCCGGGCAAATCAAAAGCTCAAACCGCTCACTGAAAAACTTCAGCACATGCAACAACTCTTGAACAACGGCGTACCTATACACAGCAAGCTCAAACCACAAGACTACGAAGGGCTTGAAGACCTACAGCTATTAACCATGAAACCAGTTATTTATGTATTTAACGTGGACGAATCTGGGCTTACAGACACAACCAAGCAAGATACCCTGCGCGCACTTGTTGCCCCAGCCCAAGCTTTATTTGTGTGTGCAAAACTAGAACACGAGCTACAGAGTATTGACGAAACAGATCGTGCTGAGTTGCTGGAAAGTTATGGGGTACATGATTCGGGGTTAACACAGCTTATTCATGCTGCATATGATACACTTGGCCTGCAAAGTTACTTGACTGCTGGCGAAAAAGAAATTCGTGCCTGGACAATCAAGAAAGGCTCAACAGCCCCACAAGCAGCAGGAGTTATCCATGGTGATTTTGAGCGTGGATTTATTGCCGCCCAGATAGTTGATTACAATGACTTAGTGGCTGCGGGGTCTGAGCAAGCAGCCAAAGCTGCTGGCAAAGTAAGAACTGAGGGCAAAGAGTACCTTATGCAGCCTAATGATATTGTTGAGTTTAGGTTCAACGTATAAATTCGTTAGTAAAATTTAGGAAACTTTCGCCTGCGGTCTAGTGTAGGAATCTTTGTGTAAGGATTAGTGGTCAACGGTTGCAGCGGCAGTCCTTGCATAGAATTATCCCCCGCTCCTTCGAGCGCTATTTGTGCCATAGAAAGTTCCCGAGCCGAGGAAACAGAAGCAGTATTATGCTGTGATACCAGGGGAGCTATAGTAGAGGTTGTAGCGTCTTGTTGTTGTGTATTGTCACCCGACAGCTGAGGACTAGGTATCTGCTGAGGCGGGGCGAACTGTGCCTGCATAAGATTTGCAACCTGGTCTTGCTGGCGCCTTATTGTAGCGACATAATGCTGCAAGTTATGTACGAGCTTCCTCAAGCGTGCATGATTCCAGCTCGTAAACGATAGTGACGTGTTAGTTGAATGAATCCGTAGTGTAGCGTTAAATAATCGGTGGCTAAAATCAATTTCCGAAATCATATCAAAGCGCACATCTTCTATAGTGAGAAACATTGGTTTTTTATCAATCAATAATACCCTGTGGTCTGTTAGGCACAACATTGCAATTCCGGCATCATAGTAGCCATTCGTGCACTGAATTATTTTTTCATCTGGCAATAATATTTTTGCCAACTCTTTTATTTCTGGCCGCCCAAAAAATCGAAAATTACATCCGATCTCCTTGAGTTGCCCCTCAATAGTACGTATATCTACCATATCTCCTCCTCGTCCTCCGCAGCAACACCTTATTGGTGGCTGTCATATATATATTACGGTATATATTGCACCGCGTGAGTTATCTTTTTCACATATTGCGTGAGATTTTAATCACATAACTTTGTAGCGAAATCGATTAAAGCTTTTTATGTATTGACGATGTGTGAGATAATTTAAGTATGCTGAATAACGCAGTGCAGCAAAAAGTCTTAACTGATTTTTTCCACCACGGAACACGGCTCACTTATAATAAGGGTGAGTTTATCATTCGTCCGGGAGAAACGCCACCAGGCGTTTTTTTTATTGAAACAGGACTTGTAAAGTCATACGACATCACTAAATATGGCGAAGAAAATCTACTTGTTATCCGCCATGATGGTGAGTTGCTTGGCATGACTTGGGCACTTACCAGTAAGCCAAAACAAGTTATGTATACTGCACTTGCTCCTACTACTGTTTGGATGCTTTCTCGCGAAAAATTTATATCATTGCTCCAAAGCACGCCAGAAGTTTCACTGCCATTACTCCTCATGGTAACCGATATGTACCGCGTACATTCTGAGCGAATATTAAATCTTGAATACCGAACCGTCCGCGAAAGATTAATATCTTTTTTACTCAGCATGGCCCGGCGATTTGGCGAACAAACCCCTGACGGTATCTTGATCAACGTGCCGCTCAGGCACCAAGATATTGCCAGCTCCATTAGCGCAACCCGGGAAACCACTGGCCGAGAAATCGCCGCTTTAGAGAAAAAGAAATTACTCAGTAACAATGCCTTGCGTATTACTCTGCACGATAAAAAGGCGCTTGAACAATTTCTTGCTTAAATCTCAATTTTTAGGTGGTAGGATCTGCAATCCATGACGCAATAACCTGTTCAACCGTCTCAACGACACGTTCATGGTCAGGCACGCCAGCATCATCGTAATAGTGATCTACCGGAAAATGATCGTCCCTTATTACATTCAAACAAAAAATTTCATCAGCCTGAATGTGCATTCTATCAACCGACGGTACATTAGCAAACGGCGTTGCCACGATAATTTTATGTGTGCGGATAGGTTTCAAAAATTCAAACGCCAAATCAATACCAAAACCATCTTTAAACCCATCGCTGACTAAAATAACAGTTTTGTCCTGCAAGAGGTCTTTTCTTAATAATTCGCCCTCGCCACTCACGCGGTGCATGGCATTGATACGCTTAATTTTTTCGAGCTCAATATGATTACGGTATTCGCTTACCATGTCGGTAATATGCGCATCAGAATAGTCAGTGTTATACACAAAAGACCCGCTTTCAGTAATCCCGCCAATTGGTTTTGGCTCACGTGGCAACTCAATTGGAGCAGTCATAAGTAGCATCAACACAGCGCGCAACTTTTGTGCAATTTGTGCGCCCACCACTGTGCCACCATCATTAAGCGCCACAACCGCACAATCGTCATTATACTTTTTTGCTAACTGCTCCGCGAGCAAACGGCCTGCAGCCTGCCGACTCTTAAAATACATACTTGCATTATAACGTACTTCTTATGCTTAGCGACCAGTTGCTGCCACGCTACGGCTACTTGCTACTTTTTTTAGATGATAAAACCGCTCCACATTACCTTTTTCTCCAGCAACTGCTGAATCAGCTTTTGTGAGTACCACAAATCCGTGGTTCGCTACCCACATCTCAAAATCTCTTAAAATATCACGGCGTATGCGGTCGTTTTTAATAACACCTTTGTGTTTCATATTGCCTGCAGTTGCTTCAAATTGTGGTTTGACCATAGCGACTATGTCAGTCTCGCTACTTGATAGCGTACGGATATGCGGTAAAATCTGCCTGAGTGAAATAAATGAGACGTCTATAACCACCACGTCTATTTTGTTCGTATGAAAGGTACGAATATCTGTCTGTTCATGCAATTCAATACGCTCATGCCCACGTAACGAGGGGTGCAGTTGATTTGTACCTACGTCAACCGCAATACTCTTTTTAGCGCCATGCTGGAGCGCATAATCAGTAAACCCACCTGTGCTGCTGCCTACGTCAAGCACCGTTTTATTTTTAAAATCCAGTTTACATTTCTTGGCAATGCTTGCTAGTTTTAGTCCAGCACGGCTTACGTATTGCTCCTTTGCAGTCAACGTAATATCGGCGTCTTCGCGCACTAAAAAACCCGGCTTCGTGATAGCTTTACCATTTACTACCACGTAACCGAGTTTAATATATGTCTCTGCTTGACTGCGAGTGCTTGTCAGGCCTCGCATAACAACGAGTTGGTCAAGCCGATGTTTTTGCATGACAAATCTTATCGCCTACCCTTACTCTACAGCGAGAAATCAAGGTCAAGCGCCTCAAGCCCTACCGCAAGCGCGCCAAGCCCAAGTATCACATAGCCTACGTTCGTCGTAAATTCGCCAATCGTATGCGGTTTTTCTCGCTTCTGTGCTGCTGCCATATTATTACTCCTTCACACGTTCACGATATGCACCAGTTGTCGTATCAACCGATATCATATCATCTTGCTTAATAAAGGCCGGTACTTTCACAACAATGCCTGTTTCTAGTGTAGCATCTTTTAAAACGCTGCTCGTCGTGTCGCCCTTTACTACATTTTCGGTATATGTTACTTTGAGCGGTACGTTTTTTGGCACATCAACGCTAATTGGTTGCCCATTAAAAAACTGCAGTTGTAACCGATCACCTTCTTTCAGATAGCCTGCGCCAACGCCAACCAAATCAGCAGCAACCTCGAATTGCTCAAAACTTTCTTCATTCATAAAGAAAAATGTTGCGCCGTCATTGTAGAGATATTGCACGTTTTGGTTCGTAACATCAGCTGTATCGAGCTGCTCGTTGCCTTTGTACGTTTTCTCAAGCACTTTACCATCAAGCAGGCTTTTAATACGCACGTTTACGATTGATCCGCCACGCCCCATTACCTTTTGGTTGTAATCAACCACACGATATGGAACACCATCAATCTGAAACAAGGTACCTTTTTTAAGATCAGTAATACTTAACGCCATACCGACTTCCTAATTACTAGCAACAAATGGTAATAATGCAATGTGGCGGGCACGCTTAATAGCGCGCGCTAGATGACGCTGCTGACTTTCGGTCAAACCAGTTTTTTTGCGCGTTTCAATTTGCCCGTATACATTAACGTATCGTTGCAATGTTTTTACGTCTTTGTAGTCAAAATATGCGACGTCTGATCGATGTTTAAAAATTTTAGCCATAATTTACTTCCTTTCTTTAATGCAGGAACTTTAAAATGGGATATCGTCAAGGTTGATTGGCTCATCGGTGATGTCTTCAATAACAACATCATCTTTTTTCTTACTCGCCGAAGCCTTTGGTTTTGCCTCGCTGGTATCAGCATCAGCGCCTGCGTTATCTGATCCGCCACCGCGGCTATCAAGAAAGGTTACATCATTAGCAAGTACTTCTACCTTGCTACGCTTTTGCCCATCTTGCTCCCAGCTACGGCTCTGTAGGCGCCCCTGCACGAGTGCGCGGCGGCCTTTGCTCATGTATTGTGCTACACGTTCGCCAAGCGGACCCCATGCCACGATATCAACGTAATCGGTTACTTCTTTCCACTCGCCGCTTTGGTCTTTGTATGCCCGATTCAGCGCAAGACTAAAACTACATACGCTCTGCCCGTTCGGTGTGTTGCGAAGCTCCGGATCACGCGTTAGATTTCCCATTAAAGTTACTTGATTGACACTCCGTGCCATATTTCCTCCTTTAGCCGAACTTCCTAGGTTACAGTCATGTATCGGCTGCTACGTTTATAATGTATGTGTATTATACATTATTTTTCGTTGTCAGTATCGTCAGTTTCTTCGCTTTCACTGTCATCATCAGACCCGCGGCGTGCAGCTTGCTTTGCTTTTGCAGCTTCTGCTTTTGCAATTGCCTTAAGGTCCGGACGCGTGACTAAGAAACGGATTACTTCATCGGTAATGTTGAGCGTAGTTTCAATTTTACGCACATTTTCACCGGGGATATCTAGGGTATAAAAAACATATACCGCAGATTCGTTCTTGTTAATTGGATATGCAAGTTTACGCTTGCCCCAATTATCCACGTTTGTAATTTTACCACCGTTATCGGTAAAGATTTTCTCTACGCGAGACGTGGCTTTCTCCAGATCAATTTCTAAATCTGGATCATACAAAATAGCGATCTCGTATTGATTCACGTTGATCCTCCTTTGGTTAACGCCTATACACATATTGTTATAAGCTGAGTTAATAATATGCCTATTGTACTAAATTTACCTCTGTTAGTCAAGCAAGTTTAGCGCTATGTCACTTGTAATACTTGCTCCTCAAGTCGTGTTTCGAGTTTTCGTACAACTTTCTTCAAATAACCCTCTTCAGGGCCTAGTTTATACCGTACCAGTGTTTGCGGTTCTTTTGGCATGCGCGGATGCAACTTGTTTTCACGCCGTAGCGCCACATAGGAATCACGCACCCCTTCGCTTGCCACCGCTATTGCGCTAGAAAGTAATAACATGCCTATTTTATTCTTGCGCGCCAAGTCTTTCGTCAGTAAAAATTCCTCTATGCGTACCGGCTTGACGTGGTCCAGGCGCTGCTCTGTCACGTAATCTGCCAGAAATTCCCTTATCCGTTCGTAGCCATAGCGGATATATCTATAGCCAAACTCGTCTTCTGAACTTTCAGTACGAAAGTAACTTCGTTCACGGCGTGTCATTGGGCGTTCAATCGGCTCGCCTGAGCGCAAATCTACTACGCCGCCTGGCAACACACCCGCACACGCCAAAATACATCTTCCAAAAATCTCGTCCTTTGTACGCGGTAGTTCCGGACCTGTATAAAATCTGTGGTACGATCGCACGCCATAGTTATGTAGGTCTGCTTCAACTGTCTGCAACATACTGGCACGTAGCGCAGTACCCTCTACCGTCTCAAAGACCTCAGCATTACTCGGGTGCCACAGATGATGCCTGTTTGCCACCACGCCATTATTTACTGGTAGCCAGTATTGTTCGGGGGCAATAAGATACGGTAAGCCTGTTCTTTCATCTGTTGGCGTCGTGAGCTCAGCAGCCACGCGCCACACTCCCAGATATAAAAATACGGCCACATATGACCGTATAGCGTCGACATAAAAAGAGAGCGCGCAGCCTGGATCCCACCATACGTCTCTCAAGTACGATAAGACCTTGCCG
>CAYTIU010000035.1:0-7234 GCA_964438085.1 uncultured Candidatus Saccharibacteria bacterium
AAAAGGCAGGTGCTCTAACCGGCTGAGCTATGGTCCCTTGCTGTTATAAAAATGTAAAATCCAGGAGAAACAGGAAATTAACTCCTTACATTATGCTTATTTTCACGAAAATGTCAATGGCGATTTCTTATGTTTTCCATCTGATTTCTTACGCATACGCAGCAGCGTGAGGCTTAGAACTGTACCCGCGGTTACAATGGCCGCCTTGTAGTCATTAATATGTTGGTAAAAATCGCTAGCCTCAACAGCCGAACGCACCTCTGGTGTCAAGAACGGCACTGATAAAAGTACGCCTAATAACCCAATAGCCAAGGCAGGCAACGCGTTAATAAATCGCTGCTTAGGAGCAATCGTTTTCATCATAAAAATCGCAACCAATATGACCGGTAACCATAGTAACGCGAGCGCTGCAATAGTATCGGTTATTTGCGTAGCCGGCGCAATATATCCACGTAGCCCAGACACCAAATCTCTCGCTACAAAATTGCCGAGTACACTCCCTAAACATAATGCCAAAAACGCTGTTGCTGCATTCGCGCGTAACAACGTCAACACCACAACAGGTGTAAATACAAAGAGTGCCAGGATAATATTTGCATCCATTACGCTTATGATAGCATGTTAGAAATCAAGTTGCTCGCCAACTTGTACCCCCGTACTTTGCGCAGTATGTGCTGGTAATTCAATCACGTACTGAGCGTTGTCTGCGCAGAACTGCTGCGGATACGTATCTGGCGCAACCACTTCTTCGATTTTTATCACTTTCTTTGTAGTAGTAAGCCACAGCATGTCTAGAGATATGTGCATATCTTTCATCCACATACACTGCCTATCCGCAGCAGGAAAAACGAATAACATACCTTGATCTTCAGCTAGATATTTTCGCCCACTTAAACCTTGTATACGCCCTGCATCAGTGTCTGCAATATCCAAAGAGAACTTCTGGCCTTTCAAAGACACGTTTGCTGTATTTTCAGTAGAAGTCTCATTTATTTTCTGTAAAAATAATGCCACCACGGCAAACACACAGACACACGCCGCAAGCGCTATAAGGCTTGCGTAGAATGTAGGCTTAGGCGCCAACTTTGTCTTTGCGTCGTTTTCGTTTGGCATTTTGTTCGACATAATCCATTATTTTACTGGCTACGTTACGATTCGTCACTTTTTCTATAGCAAAACCTGGGCTGGCGTTTACTTCCAGTACTAATGGACCTCGGTTACTTCGCATCATATCCACACCGCAAATTGCTAGGCCCATAGCTTTGGCTGCTTTTTGGGCAGTTTTACGCTCTTCATCAGTTAGTTTTATCGCCGAACCTTCGCCGCCCTGATGGATATTAGAGCGAAAATCATCATCCAAACTTTGGCGCTTCATACTCGCTACCACCTTACCGTTCACCACAAACGCACGGATATCCGTCCCAGCGCTTTCGGCAATATATTCTTGTACCAAAAAGTTCACGCCCTCAACATAAAATGCTTGCATCACCGCCTTGGCTGCCTTGCGCGTTTCAGCCAGAACCACGCCATTGCCGTGCGTTCCCCGGGCAACCTTAATAATTACCGGCGCACCACCAACTTGCTCTAGCACGTCCTCTACATCAGCAGTTTCGCGGGCAAATACCGTCTTTGGAATACCAACGCCCACTTTTGCCAGTAGCTGCATACTGCGCAGTTTATCGCGTGAGCGCACAATGGCAATCGAACTGGTCGTTGAGAAAATATTTTGCATCTCAAACTGCCGAACTATCGAGCTACCGTATCGTGTCAGGCTCTGCGCAATCCTCGGTATAATGACATCGACGTTCCCTAAATCATTACCTTCATAGCGTACTACTGGATTACCCTGTTCAAGCGTCACATAACATTTTGCATAATCGACAACCCGTACGGTATGCCCACGTTGCAGCGCCTCCTCTTTCAGGCGTTTGGTGGAATAATTTCCTGGTCCCTTAGATAAAATAACGATGTTCATAGTGTTGTCCTCAGCTTACGTCTTACGCTTCTTCCGTGCAAGCTGCTTTTTGGGCGTCTCGCCCTGTGATACATCAACTAAAAACTTTTTATGAAGCACTTTTTTGCCCAACAATATTGGATAGCGTTTTTTGCTTCTATCAGCTAACGAAAACGATGCTCGCATAACACGCCCGCGGATTCGTATGCGCAATTTCACGACATACCGCAACTCTTTATCGCCAAACGAATTTGCAATACGCGTACGTGTATATTCGCCCTCGGGTATGGTAATAACCGTGCCGGTATAGTGCGAACTTTTTTCACCGAATAACACAAACGCCAAAGAGCCGTCTTTATGAACGACCGTATTTGATGCCCAGATACTGCTCATATCAGCGCCGGTATCCACTTTTGCAACCACAGCGCCATCATGATAATCAGGCAGCTCTACAACTTCCGTATGTCCAATAATATTAAGCTTGCTCATACTAATACCGCCTTAAAATACTCTTTAATAAAACCGTTTGAGCGTGTAATATCGTCATTCACAATATATACAACAACATCGCCTGGCTGGGCAATTGCTGCCGCTCGCTGCGCAGCATGGTCTTCGCGGATAATTTGTTCACAGTGAGGATTCTTTTCTTGGATAGCCCCCGCAAGCAACCCAGAAACACGCCCAACTACTTGTTTTTTAAACTGTGCGTTTCGTAAGTTTTCTTTTGGCTGCCTAAAATGGCCATCAATCTTATCGTATACCACCACATGATCAAACAGACTTGCAATGTGCTGGCCAGTTTCAATAATTAACTCATCGGTACGATCATACGCCAAGCGAACTACGCCAATCACCTTGCCCTGCGGTGCTGCGAGCGTACGTCCCAGCCGTGCCACTTCAGCCAGCGAGATTTTTTCATGCGCATAATCCGCCAAAATCTTAGCGCCATTATGAGACTCAAACAGCACAAGCCGGCCTTCATTCGGGTCAAGCCTTAGGCGTGCAACCTCCTCTGCGAGGCGGGCTGGAACACGCCCTTTGTTATATGCAATTACCGCTGCAACTGCTGCCATCAAATTATACAAAGACGGCTTAAATGTACCTCCAAACGTCCAAGGCAACTCTTTGGTGTCTATAATCTCCTGAACTCGTGTCTGGGTTTTATACACGACAGCTGTGCCTTGGAGCGTGACAACGCCACCCCCCTGGATAAGATGTTTTTCGATCGCACTCTGTTCAAGCCCTATACCAAATGGCAATACAGAATACTCCAGGTGCGTATCGGCCTGCATAAAGTCTTCGCATGCTTGCATAACAAGCGGATCATCAGCATTGCACACCGCCCAACCAGTATGCGCCAGCCGCTGAAAAATAAACGACTTTGCCTTTACAATATCCTGCTTAGTTTGCAACCGTTTTGTAGAACCAAGATGATCTTCATACACGTTCAAGAAAACGCCAACATCGTGCGTTTTGTAGCCCATGCCCGATATTGTGCTACAGCCAAGCGAGCATTCAAGTACCGCAACGCTTTGTTTGGTTTGCTCTTCTTGTTTTTGAGATTTTGTTGCAAATTCATATAAAAAACGCCCTGGCGCAACAGTTGGAACCAGCCCCCAGGTATCAAGCGAATCTTGCACGCTACTTTTACGCACGCCATCTACAAAGTGGCCTGTTGAATCAACCCGTAACACCTGATGGTCCAAACGTTGCAATAACGCTGCAATCAGATATGCTGTTGTCGTTTTGCCTTTCGTGCCAGTGATCGCTATTTTTTTGATATTCATGATAACTCTCTTATATTATATCACAAATATATATTTAAATCAATGTTTAACAACCTAATCACGTAACCAAATAACAAGTAGAACACAAGGGTGTATCTATTCGGAGCTCATGACGAAGAGCTAGCTAGGCTTAAGAACGAAGGTGAGGATGCATTACGCGTCGGAGGGCAACTGCTTGCCTCGACGTTTGAGCTTGATGCAAACGATGTTTTTGGGATAGTCGAACGCATACACGACGCTGATATTATGTGGAATTCTCGGATACCAGGCGTAACAGAACTTATCTGCGCACGACTGGCAGAGGGTGTTTATGAGGAAGGCGAAGAGTTATTAGCGAGAGAAGTGGCTGATCGAATAGGAATTGATGAATACAGGCAACAGGCATTGACTTATTTTGAGCACAAAGATGGTGGGCTAATCCGTGAAAGACACATATAAATACAAAAAACTGCCAAGCAAACTTTCAAGGCGGAATTAATAGGTATTAGTTTCGTGATTCGTATTTAACCTACTGGTTTGGCGTATTTTAGAAAATACCGCGTTTTTTAGAGGAGCTACCAAATGCTTCGAGGAGTTCTTTTTGCTTCTTGGTCAGCTTGGTTGGCGTATCTACAATAATGGTTACAATGTGGGCGCCGCGAGTCTTGCCCCGCACATGCGGCACGCCGTGGCTTGAGAGCTTAAAGTCCGATCCACTCTGGGTGCCAGCTGGGATTTTCATGGTCACAGGACCGTCTACCGTATCAACTTCTATCTCGGTGCCAAGTGCCGCATCTATCATACTGATATGCTCTTCGCTGAGGATTAAATCACCTTCGCGTGTAAACTTTTTGTGTGACTTGACTCGGATATTAACATACAAATCACCTTTTGGACCATTGGCAATTGCCTCGCCGTGTTCACGCAAACGAATTGTCGCGCCATCATCAATGCCCGCCGGGATTTTGAGATCGATTTTCTGGCTTGTTTTTGTAGTGCCTTTGCCGTGGCATACTGTGCAAAGCTTCTCTGGTACTTTACCGGTACCTTGGCAGGTTGGGCAAATTGCCGCTTGTTGGATATTGCCAAAAATAGTGCGCGTTTGGGTAACCACTTGCCCGCTCCCGCCACATGTATCGCATTTTTTAAGCTCGTACCCAGGCTCAGCTGTAGTACCCTTACAATGCTCACAGGTATCATCAATATTTAAATTCAGCGCAACTTCGGTACCAAATACCGCTTGCTCAAACGTGAGATCAATTTGTGTCTCTATGTCATTGCCGCGTGCCTGGCGACCACTGCGTTGCTGCCCGCCGCCACTAAAGAAACTATTAAATATATCGCCGAGTCCCAGGTCACCAAAATCAAAGTGCATCTCCTGGCCTTGCCCACCAAAACCACCAAACGGACTACCACCAGCACCATTACCGCCTACGCCAGCATGACCAAACTGGTCGTAGCGCTGGCGTTTGGCGGTGTCTTTTAAGACTTCGTAAGCTTCATTGACTTCTTTAAACTTTGCCTCGTCACCACCACGATCCGGATGGTATTTAATCGCCTTACGCCTGAACGCTTTCTTAATTTCATCCGCGCTCGCGTCTTTCTTGACTCCTAAAACCTCGTAGTAATCTCGTTTTGCCATTATCTTATAGTATCAGTGCACCCTATTCAGCGCACATATAAATTGGTTATTTTTTCTTTTTTGGGTCTTTGTCTTCTTGATCTTTATCGACAACTTCGCCTTCGATTGGACCGTCTTTGTCTTTGTCGGCTTTTTTATCGTCTGATTTTTCTTCTGATTCAGCTTCCTTTGCAGCCGCTTCATACATCTTGGCGCCAATTGGCATGAGCTTATCATTTAGCTCTTTTGTAGCAGCATCAAGCGCATCTTTATCGGTCTTATCGTCTTTGACTACCTCCTTGGCAGCTTCTACTGCTTCATCAAGCGTTTTCTTATCTTCATCAGAGAGCTTGTCGCCATTTTCGCTTTTAAGCTTTTCTGCTTGGTAGACAGCACTATCAAGTTGGTTTCGAGCCTCTACTGCTTCACGTTTTTGCTTGTCTTCTTCGGCGTGCGCTTCAGCATCTTTCGCCATCTTCTCAACTTCGTCCTTATCGAGGCTGCCTGAACCCTGGATAGTAATATGCTGCTCTTTACCAGTACCTTTGTCTTTGGCGGTTACATTCAAAATGCCGTTTGCATCAATGTTAAAAGTCACCTCAATTTGCGGTACGCCGCGCGGTGCTGGTGCAATACCATCGAGCACAAAACGCCCAAGGCTCTTATTACCCTCAATCATTTCGCGTTCGCCCTGGCCAACATGAATCTCTACCTGTGGCTGATTGTCTGCTGCGGTACTAAAGACCTCTGATTTACTCGTTGGGATAGTGGTATTACGGTCAATCAGCTTCGTCATCACGCCGCCCATTGTTTCAATACCAAGGCTCAGCGGAGTTACATCAAGCAACAGCACGTCTTTCACATCGCCTTGCAAGACACCACCCTGAATTGCAGCGCCAATAGCCACAACTTCATCGGGATTGACACCTTTCATTGGGTCCTTACCAAAGATTTTCTTAACTTTTTCTTGGACTGATGGCATGCGTGTCATACCGCCCACAAGCACCACAGCGTCAATTTCACTGGCTTTCACACCCGCGTCCTTGAGAGCTTTCTCGCAAGGGTTAGCTGTCTTATCTATCAGATCGCCAACCAAGCTCTCAAGTTTGGCACGGGTAAGCTTATGCTCAAAGTGCTTCGGGCCATCAGCATCAGCAGTCAAGAATGGTAAATTAATATCTACTTCTTGGGCAGCCGAAAGCTCAATCTTGGCTTTTTCTGCCTCATCACGCAGGCGCTGCATTGCTGCATTATCTTCACGCACGTCAATGCCATGCTCTTTCTTAAACTCATCAGCAAAGTAGTTCACAAGCACGCGGTCAAAGTCGGCGCCGCCAAGATGCGTATCGCCATTGGTTGCCTTTACCTCAAATACGCCATCACCAAGTTCAAGAATTGAAACATCAAACGTACCGCCACCGAGGTCATATACGGCAATTTTCTCGTCAGCTTTTTCTTTATCTAAGCCGTAGGCAAGGGCAGCCGCAGTTGGTTCGTTGATAATACGCTTTACTTCAAGCCCGGCAATTTTACCTGCGTCTTTAGTCGCTTGGCGCTGCGAGTCGTCAAAATATGCTGGCACGGTAATAACCGCTTCGGTTACTTTACCGCCCGTAAACGCTTCTGCGTCTGTCTTGAGTTTTCCAAGTATCATTGCGCTAATTTCTTCTGGGCTGTATTCTTTGTCGCCCATTTTTACCTTAACGCTATTACCGTTTTTAACGATCTGGTAGCCCATGAGCTTAAGATCACGCTGGACTTCTTTATCCTGGAAATTACGCCCAATTAAGCGTTTTACTTCATAAATAGTGTTTTTAGGGTTTGTTACTTGCTGCCGGCGCGCCAACTGGACAACCAAACGTTCCCCGTTTTTATTAATAGCCACCACCGATG
>CAYTIU010000036.1:0-6814 GCA_964438085.1 uncultured Candidatus Saccharibacteria bacterium
CGCATTGGCATGCCAGAGTGCCAATGCGCTCCACAGCCTGAAAAGTAGATACGGCAAGATTAAGCGCTGCTGGAGCCGCCATACCAATGTCTTCGGAGGCAAAAATAACCATGCGGCGGGCGATAAACTTAGGGTCTTCGCCCGCTTGCAGCATACGCGCCAGATAGTAGAGCGAAGCATTTGGTTCTGACCCGCGCATAGATTTAATAAATGCACTAATAACGTTGTAGTGATTTTCGCCTTTTTTGTCGTAGCCGGGAACTCGGGTTTGGGCGGCAGTTTCTATAACCTCTGGAGTGATTACCTTTGCTCCAGCCAGTTGTTGGGCTAATTCTAAGTTGCCAAGCGCTGCACGGGCGTCACCGCCAGATAATTCTGCAAGTAGATCAACACTTTTTGCGGGTAGTTTTTTCTTGGTCAGTTTTTCGGTTTTGGCGGCTTTTTCAATAATTTTCACAATTTCTTGCTTACTCAGTGGCTCCAACACAAGCACTCGGCTGCGCGACAAGAGCGGGCTAATTACCTCAAAACTTGGGTTTTCGGTAGTGGCGCCTATCAAAATAATAGTTCCAGCCTCAACATGCGGCAAAAACGCATCTTGCTGGGCTTTGTTAAAGCGATGAATTTCATCAACAAATAAAATAGTCCGCATACCTAAGCGCTGATTTTGCTCAGCCCGCTCAATCACCCTAGTTACGTCAGCCTTACCTGAGGTGACAGCGCTTAACTCAATAAACTCGGCTTCGGTTTCTTTGGCAATAATGCGCGCCAGAGTTGTCTTGCCGCTCCCTGGCGGACCCCATAGTATCAGGCTAGTCGGTTGTTTTTTGGCAATTATTTGCCGGACAATTTTATCACCACCCACCAGGTGGGTCTGGCCCATGACATCGTCAAGGGTTTCTGGTCGCATTCGCTCGGCGAGCGGTCTCACATCCATATAGTAAGTATACAAAGAATTTCAAAATGCACTAAGCTGGACCAGCATTACCAGCCCTGAGCTGTGAGCGCGAAATACCGAGATTGCAGAGAAGGCGTATTTGATTAGCTTTATCTGTTTCACCAATAAGTAGCAGTAATTGTGTGTTATCATCGATATTTTGTGCTTGTACCTTTTCTGCTATCTCTGGATATTGTGCACACGTAGTTTTTGCATAGTAAATCCGGTTTGCATTTGGGGAATGACCCTGTCGATAGTTCAGTAAGAGCATACCATCATTAAAATCAGTGTTCTTAACATATTTTATGTGTGGATGGCTACTCGATAAATTTGCTAACTCGGTCTTAACTGCCTGTTGCCACAGGCTGTCAAAAGACTTAGCAGCGAGCGGATCTTTCGTACGTACTTTTTGGCTAATAATTTCATTTGATTTTGGCAGAGCACTACAGAATACCAGTGATTTACCGCCATGTTTCATTGCATAAAGTTCTACATCGGTGCCATTCATCCAGGGGAATACTTCTAATATTGTACCGAGCGAAATGAGCTCCTCTTCGTTTACGTGTACTTCTTTTACTTCTTCAGCAACAGTTAACGGACGGGCTTCGGTGTTTTTATCGGCTGTTACGTCCGAATTTTCCTGAGGAACGTATGCGTTACCAGACGTTACAGAGTTTTTATATGCATAGAGGAGTTTTTCCTCTAGTAATGATTCTTCTGCGGCCTTAAGGCTCTGGTAATATTCAGACAAAAACTCCCTGGCGTGTTGCCGTGTGCCCGGTTCAAAGTGTTGCGCCACAATTGCACCAATTTTACTTTCTGGAGCAAGATAGGTTGCGAGGTCTTGCTTGAGCCTGAACGAGAGAGCTTTTAGAGCTCTTTCTCGCTCAGGGCTTGTAGTACCGCCAATACCGCCGCTATTATTTTGCAAAGATTTTAAAGCGTTTTTTCTGGCGCTAAACTCAACAATAGCCGAAACGGTACTAAGACCAAGTGGTATTGTTCCTTGTATCTCTTCTTGTGTTTCTAGGATATTTTGGGCTGCTTCCGACCGTATACTGCGGATTGCTTCAATAATAGCTGTCTCGTCAACCGCATAATCAGGTACCAAGGGATCTTCTTGGGCTGCGTGGGCGAGCGCTTGCCTTGATTCGGCGAAGCACTCAGCTTGGGTATCTCTTAACTGTGGTCTGTATGAGCCATCAAGAACATTGTCTTTACAGTATCGCTTAGGCGTTGGCAGGTTGCCCGTATCTTGCTCAGGAAAATAGTTAACGACATTTGCGATAAAACTACCCCGTGCAATTGCAGTTTCATCATGAACTACTTGGGAGATATTTGTGCGTACATCATCTACACACTGTGCCATATCGAACGGTGGAGCTTCATGGTTTTCTGAGAGCATTTTAATGATAGAGTTGGTATTAGAACCAGGCACAAAGTATAAGTATATGCTTATATCATGCATAATAGACTGGAGGTCTAATTCTTCTGTTTGTTCTGTGTGATTGGCATAATGCTCAACTGAAGAGAAGTGGGTTTCTGGACTCATCTTTTTATAGTAACATAAAATCACATAAAAGTAAATACCTATTGCAGCGAATGTAATTATGTGCTATAATATAAATATAGGCTTTTATCAAATAAAACAGTTAGGAAATCTTTGAACAATCCAAAAAATATTCGCAATATAGCTATTATTGCGCACGTTGACCACGGCAAAACAACGATGGTTGACGGTCTTTTAAAACAATCCAATACATTCCGTGATAATCAGGCCGAAATGGCGCAAGAGCTTATTATGGACAGCGGCGACCAAGAAAGAGAGCGTGGCATCACTATTACTGCTAAAGTTACTGCCGTGCAACACGATGATTACCGTATAAATATCATTGATACGCCAGGACACGCTGACTTTTCAGGCGAAGTAGAGCGAACGCTGAACATGGCAGACGGTTGTTTGTTAATTGTTGACGCACAAGAAGGGCCAATGCCCCAAACTAAATTTGTACTGAACAAGGCGTTAGCAACAGGGCTGCAACCAATTGTAGTTATCAACAAGATCGATAAGCCCGGCGCAAGGATTGAGGAAGTTGAAAATGAATTAGCTGATTTATTTTTGGAACTTGCCGTACACGAAGACCAGCTTCATTACCCGATATATTATGCGATAGGGCGTGCTGGTAAAGCTTGGAATACGCCACCCTCAGACCCGGAAGAAGATACAGATTTAAGTATCATTTTTGATGCAATTATCAATAAAATTCCTGCTCCGGACGTTGTGCTCGACAAACCGTTCCAGATGCTTGTAACCGCCTTGGCGTGGGATACCTACAAGGGTAAATATGCAATTGGGCGGATTGCTCGCGGTAGCGTACAGGCTGGTGATCAGATTGTTCTTTGTAAAAAAGACGGTACACAAACAAAAGCAAAAGTTGAGCAAGTATTTATGAGCCGAGGCGTGGCAAAATTTGAAGTCGAAAAGGGCATTGCAGGTGATATTGTGCAGTTAACGGGCATTGATGATGCTCAAATTGGCGAGACAGTTGCTGACGCTGAGAATCCAGAGGCTTTACCGGTGCTAGAGGTGGAGGCTCCAACGCTCAAGATTTATCTCGGTCCAAATACCAGCCCATTTAAAGGCCAGGAGGGTGAGTTTAACACCGGTAGACAAATAGGCGAACGCCTGCAGAAAGAACTTGAGACAAATGTTGGTCTTCGGGTTGAAGAAGGCGGTATTGGTTATTTAGTGAGTGGTCGGGGCGAGCTGCATTTGAGCGTGCTGATTGAGACAATGCGCCGTGAAGGCTATGAGTTTGAAGTTGGTCGTCCGCAGGTCGTCACTATTGAAAAAGACGGCCAGATGCTTGAGCCAGTTGAGGAATTAATTGTTGAAGTGCCAGCGGAGCATGTTGGTACAGTGCAGATGGAGCTTGGGCAACGCCGCGCAGTACTTAAAGAGCAATTTGCGAGCCCGAAAGGCGTAACAAAACTGGTGTACGAGTTGCCAACGAGAGCGCTTTTGGGTATTCGTAATATTCTACTAACGGCTACAAAAGGAACCGTTGTAATGAATAGCCTTGTCGTAGACCATAAGCCAGTCGGGCAGTCACTCGACCAGATTCGAAACGGCGTATTAATTGCTTTTGAAACCGGTACAACCACGCCATATTCCATTCAAAATGCTGAGGCTCGGGGTATAATTTTCGTTCCATCTGGAGTAAAAGTGTATGCTGGGCAAGTTGTAGGCCTGAATAACCGGCAAGAGGATATGGAAATCAATCTTTGTAAAGCTAAGCAATTAACCAATATGCGAAGCTCTAGTAGTGATGGTGTGGTTCAGCTTACACCGCCAACAATTTTCAGCCTTGAAGAATGTCTGGATTTTATTGAAGATGATGAGCTGCTTGAAGTAACGCCAGAAAGCCTCCGCCTGCGCAAGCGTGAACTTGACCCCAATAAACGCAAACGCCAGAAATAATTAGCCTAATTGTAGGACTGATCTATAGAGCTTACAGCTATAACTGGTACGTGGAGTAAGTGATCATCAGGAACTTTTTCTACATAAGGGAAAAGTGTAGAGTCATCAAAGGTCGCACAGAGTGCACGCACGTAATATGCCCCGATAATTTTTCCGGCAATAACTTTTGAGTAACCAATAAATGTGCCACGAAAATATAATTCTTCCTGGCTAAAGTCTCTAATAGTTACATCTGCTTCTTCGTTGTATTCAATTGGCACAGCCATTGCTTTATGGGTTGTTGCCCAGTATTCTTTGCCAATTAAGTCAAGCTGATCAGCAGCAAGGTCTAGGCTTCTTAATACTTCATAATCGCGGCGCGTTCTTTCAGACATCTTACTACTGGTAAAGAAGTCATTTATCGCAGCATTTTCAGCAAGTTCAATCGGTGTTAATTGAGCTTTGAATTCCATATATAAACTATAAGCCATGCAGACAGATAAGAAAAGTATCACTCCTTGGTATAATAGAGGTGCATGTTAGAAATTTCTGATGAACAATTTGCAAAAATGGTCGGTAGATCAATGGATATCCTGTCTAAGCAAATGGAAGATGTAAAAAATGTTGGTATCGTCATTGCTGATGAGCCAACACCTGAACAGCGCCAAAAGCTTGCGCTACGGAGCCATGAGACGCTTTTTGGCTTGTATGAGGGAATCCCGCTTACAAAACGAACCAATAATTACAGTGGCGTATTACCAGATAAGATTACAATCTTTAAGCTGCCAATGCTACAGCGGGTTTCGAATATCCAAGAACTACAAGAAGAAGTCCATAAAACGTTGTGGCATGAGCTAGCACATCATTTTGGATTAGATCACGACAGAATCCACGACTTAGAATAATATACCGCTATAACTCACCCAAAAAGTGCTATACTACACAACGATGAAACAGCATTTACATCCGCATTCTCCAGTGCGTATATTTGCCTTTTCTATTGCCGTCACGATAGCTGCGCTTATTGGAGCAGTGTGGGGTTTTGGATTGGGTGCCCTATTTATAGCGCTCATATTGATTGTCGTAGAAATTACGTTTAGCTTTGAGAACGCCATTATAAATGCCAAAATCCTAACGCGGCTTTCACGCTTTTGGCAGAATATTTTTCTTACAGTCGGGATATTTATTGCGATTTTTGGCATGCGTGTTGTCTTTCCGATAGCTATTGTGATGATTACAGCCGGGCTTAGTGCGGGTGAGGTGATTGATTTGGCACTAAACCAGCCAGACAGATATTCCGAAGAGCTTGCCGAAGCCCATCCGCAAATTGCTGCGTTTGGCGGTGCATTTTTACTGATGTTGGCACTTCATTTCTTTCTCGATGACAGCCGTACGACATTATGGTTTACTCGCCTTGAAAAACGGCTACAGCGGTATACAACGTTCTGGATGCCCGCGGCAGCAGCGATTGTTACAATGGTGACTTTGTCTCTGTTGCCGTTTAACCACCACCCAAAAGAGACTATCGTAGCTGGTGGTATTGGTATTGCAACATATACGGTTATGCACGCCTTGATTCGATTTTTTGAAAGCCTCAAGGCAAAAAAAGATGCTGGTAAAAAGCCTAAAAAGGTGGTTGCGCAAACAGGCATGGCAGCATTTACTAGCTTCTTATATCTTGAGATGCTTGATGCAAGTTTCTCGTTTGATAGTGTTATCGGCGCCTTTGCAGTTACCAAAGAAGTGCTCTTGATTGCACTTGGTTTAGGTGTGGGTGCGGTGTGGGTGCGCTCACTCACTATATATATGGTTCGAAAAGGCACGCTGCATGCCTATAGATATCTCGAGCACGGCGCTCACTATACAGTATTTGTGCTGTCGTTCGTATTGTTGCTGGGGATATTTTGGCATGTACCCGAAGTCATAGCCGGAATTGTAGGTATTGGGCTGATTAGTTCCGCAATCCTTTCTTCACGCAAAGCCACAAGGCTAGAACAACAGGCAAAGCCATAACCATAAGTTATATCGTGCTAGACTAATTACATATGGCTGATACGGTAAAAACATCAAAAAAAGCAGAACCTGTGAAAGCCTCAGACAGCACAATTTATGCATTGCTTGCAATCGGGGCGATCATTTTATTTGCTGCATCAGCAGTGGTTGCTATACAGGGATTACCAGTGTGGGAACGACAGCTATTTGAGTATATAAATGGCTGGAGTGCTCCAAGTATTGTGACGACAATTGCAAGAGTAGCAAGTGATCTGGTGTGGGCTGTAGTATTTGCAGTAGCCTTTTTATTTTTGATCCGAAGATTTTTTTGGACAGCCTGGAAACTCGCGGTACCTGGGGTAGCAGCATACACCACGGTTTTTATCTTGGAACATGTTATTGACAGGGCACGCCCTGAGTTATTG
>CAYTIU010000037.1:0-6766 GCA_964438085.1 uncultured Candidatus Saccharibacteria bacterium
TTTGTGTGATGCCGAAGATGTAGCGACCTCGTGTTTTGAAACGACTGCCCCGTTTTTGTGTTGTTTAACGCCAGCATGTGCTTTTGTGAATTGTGCATAGCGGGAGTGTTGTGCTTGTTCGGCATAAAATTCTCGCCATACCTGATGCTTTTCTTTTTCTGGCAGCTTGATATAGTATTCGTGCCATTTGGTCTGGATTTCTGCTACAGAATGCGCTTTTTTCTGGAGGTCCTGCAAGAATTTTTGGTGCTTAGAGAGCGGTTTGGTAGTGTGTGAAGATTTGGCGAGTTCTTTTGCAGCATTCGGCTCGTCAGCGTAGATCTTTTCGAGCTTTTGCCGGACAATATTAGCTGCGGCGTTGCTCTGCTGCGTAGATTTTGCTGGCGGTTGCTTATTTTTTGGCACTGGAGAACGAGGCGACTTGTCACCTTTATGCTCATCGCTACTTGGGAATAGTGGATTTTGTACCATAAATTTCTAGCCTTACCACTTTAATTATAGTACAATATACCTCTGTTACCTATGATTTTACGCTTACGGTATATTTTTCGAAAATAACGGAAGCTCAATCAAAGAACGTAGTATAGGTATGGGCGAGTGGCGGAATTGGTAGACGCGCTAGACTCAAAATCTGGTATTCATTACGGATGTGAGGGTTCAAGTCCCTCCTCGCCCACCAGATCAGTAAAGTTTAGTTTTTGTAATTGATTGGCTTTTTACTTATTTACCGAGTAGGTAACCGAGTGCAATTTTCGCGTCTGTACCTTGTAACTTCAACAGGCTTTTCCAAACTTCATCCAGCATACCGCCTACTACAACACCTCTGGTACTCGATGACTCGGCAACCTGTAAAGAGAGTTGCTGCATAGCCGCACCTACCTCTAGTAAGGCAAATCTGCCTCCTTTTTCACCGTATTTTGTTAATGCTCTATCAGGGAACATAACGAAGACCAGTAATAGACTTGGTGTACCACTCACGTTCATATTAAGTGATTTACTAGCTTCTTCCCACGACGGAGAGTCGCCAGTTACAACAACCCCATGCTTTTCAGGATCATAATAAAAAACTTTGCCGCTATACTCTTGAACATTAAACGCTACACCATAAATCTCCGTGACATATGTTGCGCCAGCAGACGGAAAACCTCGATGCTCTAATCCATTCCAGGCATAGAAACTGGAAAGTAACAAACCCAGCTCTTTTTGTGACAGTTGTTTGCCGGAAAAACTGCGTTCACTCTTACGATGATTGGCAATTTTATTAAGCCGCGAGCGCGACTTTGGTAGTTTTACTGGTAGCTTCGGATACTCCAGTAGTAGCTCCTTATTATCACTATCGTAACTGTTGAGCTGCCCGGCAAATTGCTGCACATTAAACTTATCCAGTGATGATGCTTGCCAAAATCTATCAAAAAACGCTTCTTCTTCGTCCATAGTTACCCCAAAGGATGTGGCATTAGATTAGGGAATGTTAAATCACTGGACGCCCAAGGATATCGCGACCTCAATTTATCTTCGAGTTTATCGATAAGCGGCCATTCCTGATGCGCGAAAATAGATGCTAAATCCGGAGATGTCGCGCGGACGACATACAAGCCAAGTTGCTCGATATCAATTGTTGATAAATCACGATAATAAAGCCTGATGCCATATTTAGCCAACGATAACTTAGCTACTTTCAAGGCTTGCTCTGTACTCATTACCTTACCCTTAACTGAGATTTTATGGATTTCATTCGTTTTCTTGAACATAGGTAAGTTATACCACTTATCTGGGTACAAAGTGTAAAAAATAGCGTGCTCATCAAAAGATTTTACTTTCTTAGGGTCTTTTATGTGCGACGTATCTACGTATTTTTCATATATTCCAGCAAATAGTACTCCCTGGTTCCATTCTAGGTATGCTTTGTCTAAAGCTGATTCCCAAGTTTCACGACAAGCAACCCCAAGAGAATACCGCCACTTACCACGTTTTGGTATGCCGCCTGCTACAGCAATAACAGGAAATGGACTATACTTCGGTGTTAATTCAAATGCCCACACCTCTCCCTGTAAACTATGGACTTCTTCGAGGTAGTCTTCAGGCAGTCTAATCGCGCGTGCTGGTACGCTATGCAGCCAAGTCATCATTAAGGCGTCGCGTTCTATCAACTCTTGAATTGATCGGAGTAGTGCCATATGCGCTGTTTGTCCAGTAGCAAGGCCTGATGATGTAGGGATCCCTGTCTGGTAATCATCTCTTAATGCAACGAACGGGTGTGGTAGCCATACCTCACAATTATTTTGAAAGTCATATACATTGGTATACATACAGCTATCAGAATAGATGTTACTAAAAGGAAAAGTAGGGTCATTGCGCTGCTCAGTAGTAAACAAGCACCAGGCGTTAGCATCAATGTGGACATCAGCCTGAAGAGATGTTTTTGATTTTAGTGGTAAATTAACAATACTTGCACAGTATCTTTCTATCGCTTCTCCAATAGCAGCTAGTTTTGCATCCTCTTCGTTCCTGCCAATCCCGCCAGCTGCACTTTCCCATGGAGATTCAATAGAGCTTGGAACGCCCATGTGTATAATGTCGCGAACATCACTAAAAGATACACTGGCACGTTGTGGCTCTAAGGCAATACCATGGCGATTATTAGGAGCCTGAAGCAGGAGGGTTCTGTTGAGATGAATCTTCCGGTTCTTTTGCATATTCTTCACTATTCTCTATTAATTGTTCCGCTGGATATACCGGCTGTATAGAGGGGGTCGTTTCAGTAACTACTTCTTTACCAAGATGTTGGTGATACCAAACCGTAATCCACCCTACCACAATAGGTATCAATACAAGGTAAACGATGCCGCCTACGCCGGTGGTGATAAGAACTGCACCCCCAAAGAGTTCCGCAGTAAAAGCAACTGCAATAAGCGCCGTAACTAGGGCTGCTCGTTTGAGCGGGTTTTTAATATGAACCCGGGTATACAGGTATAAAAGTACTAAGAATGGCACAATAATCAGTAAAGGGATTATCCAGCCAGCGCCAGGATTGGTACAGACAGTATAACTTTCCTGTCCCACCAAGGAATGATAACTATGTTCGGCACAAGTACGCAAGAGCTTGTTAATAGTCCAGAATCCAAGGTAAACTAATACACCGACAATTGGCACAAAAAGTGCAGCAAGCACAGTAAGCAAGTGACGATTAAAGACCTGGTGTTTTTCGCCCTCTTTTCCGATACGCTGAGCCAGTAAAGTTGATGAGGCAATTGAGGTTGCTAGGCAACAACAGCAACAACAGCAAGACGAGCAAGTAGGAGTTGCAACGGCGCTGGACAGCCGTTTATTGTCAAACTGTGTTGCTAGTGCCTTCATCTTTATCCCATGGTAACACTAAATTTCCTCTATTACTATCTCTGTTTTGATTGCATATTGGACAGACGGGAACCTTTAAAAGCCGACTTGTTTTAACTGTTCTGTCCTGAAAATTCCAGCTTATCGTTTTGTTAGTTAGGCTAGTATCGCTTTTACTAATTCTCACTAGCTCTGTGCCTATCAGTTCTGCCGCGACTTTATGGTATTGGCTTGCTGCGTTTGGTGCAGTTGGCGGTTTCATGTCGCCCCATCTTGTACTTATACGGCCTTGTAGACAGGCAATACAGGCAGTATTGCCTGGGAATACTAAAGGGCCTATAGAAAACGTGTGATGAAAGGCAATGTCTGCAAAAAGGTGTGGCTTTGTCAGGCTTTGGTAGTCAATTTTCTCTAATAATTCTGCATACGTACTTATTGTACGCACAACAAGTACTATATCCGCTGTTTCAATATCTTTTTGCTCGGATACAAGTAGTTTATTGTTGTCTCCTGCCACGGCCACCTTTAGTTTTTTACTTGGTTTTAGCAAGGGTATTACAATTTCAGCCGTTACCAACTCTTCAAATGTTCGTAAGTCGCTTGGAGATAATACTTCTTTCGTAAATGCTTGGTTACTTTTTATTGAAGCGAAGAAGGACTTTTTATTATCTAAAAGTTCTATTTCGTATACTACATCTGCGCCGCCAGAAACAAACAAGGACTTCCCTGATTGTCTGATTGACCACTCGGGGGCTAATATAAACTTTTGTTTATGCTCACTCATTATTTTTATTATACGTTGTTGTGAGGAGTTTTTTGTAGCGAAAGTCTCGACTCTTCTGTAATTGAAGTGGAGAGCTACACGGCAAGAATATTTTCCTCGAAACAGTTTTTGTAATTATTCAGTGATACCAAAGCCGCGGGCTTTTTGCAGGTGGAATGTTTCGGGTGCAGCTGCTTCAACTGCATCTATGACATGGCGAGGTACATCTCTTTGCGGAGTCATAAAATAACCGATGGCTATATGGGGTGTAATTACCATTGGCTCTACATAATCTTGTGGTGGATAGCACGCTTCGTGTAGCGCGACTACTTCTTCAGTGAGTGTTGCTGACTCAAGTGTTAACGCTAATGATGGTCTCTGATTTGGTCCAATAAGAGAGACTCCTGATACGGCAATGTCTCCCAGGTAGCGCGATAATGATTGCGGCATAGCTTCTTGTAATTGGGATTTCGTGTAATTAAGCGTATCTTCTGTAGATCCATGGTGTCTTTTTTGCGCATGGATAATATGTGGTTCATCTAATAGTATTGTGCCGAAAGCCCACTGCTTTTGCGGCTTAAATTGCCAAGGGCGCGACAATGCCCCGGCAGCAGCCAAAAGCATATCAGTAATTGCTTGGTCTTCCCTGAGGTCAGGGCGCCATATGCGTGTAGTTGGCACTGGTTTACGCGGAGTACGTGTACTAACTATATGCCGCCTGCGTACACGCTCAAATTGGCTGTTTGAGCGGGTTGTCATATATGATGATGGGGTACGCATGGGGCTGCCTTACACTTATCAAACTTTATCTACTAATTATTGCACATGTGTTGCAAAACTCTTCTTAATTATATATTATACCAAATATGTCAAGTTTTTGCAACTATGGCGTAAATACAGATGTCGTTAGCGCCTCGAAGGCGTTAGTAGGATTTTGGAGCCACCAGGTGGCAGTGTGCGCAGCCGTAGCAATATGCCATGATTTTGCCGGAGTTGTCTGCGGCGTAGTGCTGATATTCCCTGCCGAAGCAACAAGATAGGCGTCCATGTGGTGCGTTATGATGTTAAGCGGTATGTGCGTGGTGTATTCGTGCAGTAGGCGCACCAGTTGCATAAGGTCCATGGTGTGCGTAATTGGCGTGCTGTGTTGACTATGCGTAACGAATTGCTGGAGTTGGCTCATGGTGGCAACTACTGTGGTTTCGGGGCGCTCACGTAGTATTTCGGGCGTTTTAAGAAAGTAATCGATTGCATCGTCGGCAAGTGTGAGCTGCCCGCTGTAAGTACGGAGTAATTCCTCGAGCACCACAGCAGTTTCGCTGTTTTTGCCAAAGCTGCCCGCCAGCAGTACGCCGTCTGCCCACGGGGTGTGGATTGTGATTTCGCCGAGCGCTTTGGTGGCGAAACTGCCGCTTGGCGTGCTTGGTGCAAAAGCTGCTTCTGGCACAAGATTGCTCACTGTTTTTTCGAGCGCATCTGGCAGCAGCGTACGGATTGTGCCTGCTCCGGCTTGGTGTGCTTCGTTGTACGCGAGAGCGGGCGCGGTGAACTCGTGTGCATTGCCACCGAGTATTAAAAGCTTACCAGCGTGGCGGCGGTTTTCTGGCCGACTCCACAGTAAGTTTGGAAAAAGTGGATTGTCTTTGGTTTGTTTGTGCCAGTATGCGTAGTCCATAAACTAATTCCTATATATGTCCTATGTGAGTTTTGACTGTAGCGTTACGTGTGCGTCAAGCATGTGGTTATCTGCATCAAATGTAAAGCGCGTGGTGATTTTTTTGCCCTGCAGCACTAGTGGTAGCCAGATGATGTCGTCCTCCCACATGGTGTTGTATGGAATATCTTTGATAGCGAACCACTGCGGAGCCATTTCTTCGGTTTCGGTTGGCGTGCCCTGCCACTTGGTAGCAATATAGGCGTATACTTTCATATCTGGTGAGCCATCTGGGAATACAAAATCATGTACTGCAACTTTTGTGAATTCTGTAGGCGTAACATGGATTTCCTCTTGGCATTCGCGCACTAGCGCTTGCTTGATAGTTTCTTCTGGCTCAACCTTGCCGCCAATACCATTCCAGTGCCCTTCCCCAAAACCGCGCTTTTTCATGGCCAGCAAAATCTCATCATCTTTGCGTAAAAATAATAGTGTGCAGGTCTTTATGTTCGACATATCTTTAGTATAACAGGAGTAACAGTAGCTTGCTCTGAGCTAGGTTGGCGGAGTGCAGCAATAATACGGCTGATGCTATCGTATGCTATGCGTTCGGACTCGAGGCGCTCGTTTTCGGGAGCAACGGTAACAGTTTCCTCGTGCACTGACTTAGTTGATCCGCCAGCGGCATGGGTTTCAAGTGTAATGGCTTTGATGCGTTCAGGGTCGACTGCAAGTACTTGTTTTGCTTCTGGGCGCCCCATCATGGCGTGAATAAGCGCAGCTTGACAGTAATTTTTCCATAATGGTTTGTTAAGCGGGTCTTCGAGTGCTGTTTTGTTAGCGTGGGCGTGCGGGCCAGACCCAGCGCTGTATGCGTCTGGATTTCCAAGCGAAGTTCGATGAAATCGGTCATATGTATCATAAATCTCTGCGATGTTTTTGGCGCTATCGTACCACGAGTCGAGCGAATCCATAATATCTTCGGGGATACAGCGCTCTTGCCAGAGTTGCCT
>CAYTIU010000038.1:0-6680 GCA_964438085.1 uncultured Candidatus Saccharibacteria bacterium
CGTCAACAGACGAACGCGTTAGAAAAATAATTAGTGAATATGCCGCTGACGATAAGCGAATCAAGTACAAATTTAATAAAAAAAATCAACATATATCCGGGGCAAGTAATGAAGGGATAGAGCTTGCAGGGGGCGAGTTTATTGGCCTGCTGGATCATGACGATCTATTGTGGCCAAATGCGCTTCACGAGGTTGTAAAAGTACTGAATAAAGACAAAAAAATAGACTTTATATATTCTGACGAAGAAAAAATCACAGAAAATAGAAAAAATCATCAAAATCCTTTTTTTAAGCCAGACTGGAATCCTGATTTTTTACATAGTATTAATTACATAACTCACTTTTCTGTGATAAGAAAATCGTTAGTCAAGAAAGCAGGTGGATTTCGCTCAGAGTGTGATGGCGCACAAGATTGGGATTTGTTTTTACGTGTAACTAATGAAACAGAAAAGATTCATCACATACCAACCGTTCTGTATGGGTGGCGTATTTCTGATACATCAACAGCGAAAGATACATCCACTAAACCATATGTTGTTGCAGCACAAAAAAAAGCACTTGAAGATGATTTAAAGAGAAAAGACTATAAAGATGCAACCGTAATGATCTCTCCTCAACACAGGGACTATTGGCAAATAGTATATCCAGTGAAGGGCGAGCCGCTTGTGTCCATAGTTATACCTACAAAAAATCAACACAGGATTGTTAAGCGTTGCATAGATTCAATTTATAGAAAAACTACCTACAAAAACTACGAGATAGTTATTATTGACACAGGTTCAACAGATAAAAAAGTCAAACGTTGGTATACAGATCTCAAGAGAAAGTATACAAATATACGTATAATTGATTGGCCGGAAAAGCCGTTTAGTTATGTCAGGGCGTGTAATGAAGGTGCTCGCCAGACAAAAGGCGAGTATCTGCTGATGCTTAACAATGATACAGAGGTACAAACACCAAACTGGGTAGAGTTGATGTTAGGGTATGCACAACGTCCTGGTACAGGTGCTGTTGGGTGTAAATTATATTATCCTGGAAGGAAGCTTATACAGCTTGCGGGAATAAGTGATAAGGACAGCCTTTCCCCTATTCAGCACCTCTATCTCGAGACTACGCATAACATGACCGCTGTTACAGCAGCATGTTTAATGGTTAAGAAGGTCGAATACGATGCAGTAGGCGGTTTTGCTGAAGAGTTTAGAGTAACCTACAATGATGTGGACTTATGTTTGCGTCTTCACGAAAAAGGTTTAAGAAACGTGTACTTACCTCATGTAAACTTAATACACCATGAATCAATAAGCGTAGGCTTGCCTGAAGAAAAGAAAAAAAGGGACACAACAGAGCTTAATAAGGCTAAGCAATTATTTAAGAAACGGTGGAAGAAGTATATAGATAAGGACCCAAATCTAAACCCTAATATTGAACGAACAAATGCTAACTATGAAATAGTTGATATTTCAAGTAATGTCGATAGATAGAGAATATTAAAATGAATGAAGTCATAAAAAAGACAGTAAGATCACTTTTTACTAAAATTTGGGATAAAAATAATATACACAATCTTTACCTAGCAATAGCACTACTGTTTGGTTTTCTTTTCGTGTTTCTTGTTCCTCCAATGTTCGGATTTGACGAACCAGCGCATTTTTACAGGGCCTACCAACTCTCGGAAGGGGATTTATTTGCAGACAAGAAGGACGGAAGAGTTGGGTACGAACTGCCCTCTAATATGGTGAAAAATTTGGATAAATTTAGATTAAAAAATATGAAAGTCAGCGATGATTTCGGAGACAAAAGCTCATCACTTGATACCGAAAGTCTAAAAGACTTAAGAGAAAAGCCCTCAAATTTAAGTAAGACTATGCCAGATTTTCGTGGAGCAACAATTTATGCGCCTACATCGTATCTTTTTGCAACGACAGGCATATTGCTAGCAAAATTTCTTAATACCTCAATTTATCTTTATGTAATATTTGCTCGACTCGCTACGCTTATCGGAGTGGTAACGCTCTTCTATTTAGCTATAAGGTGTATCCCAAAAGGCAAGGTAGTGTTATTTTTTATAGCATTATTGCCGGCTTCATTAATTCAGTACAGTACCGTATCTGCTGACAGTGTATTACTAGGCGCGGTTGCTTTATTTGTGGCGTACAGTACAAAACTCCTATTTAACGCAAGTCGGGGAGTTGGCATAGAGTCCTTGAGTAAAATAGATCTAAGCTTGTTGGCTTTATCAGTTATCCTGATAGGGCTAGCAAAACCGGGTTATGGGTTCCTAGTGTTACCTCTTCTGATTCTTCCATTTATACTATGGAGAATCAAAAAAACACGCAAGTCTATAATGCCCACGCTGATATCGGTTTTAGCATTAGTGTTAACACCTTTTCTATTGACAGTCACATGGCAAATTGTACAATCTAAAGCCGTCGGAGGCTATACAGGAGTAACAATGTCAAATATAGGATATGTTAATCCAAAAGAGCAAGTAAAATATATAATCAGTAGTCCTAAAGAATACACAATTACCTTAGGTGATCATTATCTCGGCGTTCGCCAAAATTATCCGATGACTTCAGAAATGTTTTCAACTCTAACAGCTATACCGCTACAGATGCCTTACCATACTTTAATAATTTTTTATATTACGCTAGCAATTTTAGTATTGACACAAAAGTCAATAGGTATACTTTTGTCCAAAGAAAAAATATATTTATACATTTTGCTCACAGCTAGCGTGTGTTTGACAGTATTAATAATAACCACAGCTTTGTATGTTACATTTACTCCTGTTAGAAACGACTATATCATAGGAGTGCAATCAAGGTATTTTATCCCACTTCTACTTCTATTAATATTAGTACCGTGGTGGAGGAGGCCCCCTCTAGTTTTGAACGAATCAAAAAGGTTTAAGCTGGCATTCTTTGTCGCAAACTTTTTCTTAATAGTAGCATTATTGCGCATAGTAGATACCATTTATATACGGTGATAAGCTATAATAACGAAGATGAGTAAAACTTATATAATTATTCCTCTGTACAATGAAGGTAGTGTTATTAGGGCTGTCGTTCAAAATATACTTAGAGAATTTCCTCAAGTTATCTGTGTAAACGACGGAAGTCAGGATTGTTCAGTAAATGAAGTGGAGAAGACAGATGCAATCTTAGTAAATCATCCGATTAACTTAGGGCAAGGCGCAGCTTTGCAAACAGGTATAGAATACGCTCTACAAGATAAAGATGTGGAATATTTTGTAACATTTGATGCTGATGGCCAGCATAATATTAAAGATGTAAAAAATATGCTCGAGGTGATTAAAAAAGAGAAAATAGATATAGTACTAGGCTCACGTTTTCTTGGACAAGTAGAAAATATTTCATTACTTAAGAAAACTATCCTAAAGTTAGCTATCAAATTTTCTAATCGTACCTCAGGATTAAAACTCACAGATACACATAACGGCTTGAGGGTATTTAATAGGAAAGTTGCAGAAAATCTAAATATTACCATGAATGATTTTGCGCATGCTTCGGAAATTATTGAAAGGATTGCTGAAAAAGGGTTCACTTATAAAGAGGCACCGGTAACGATAACCTACACAGATTACTCACGATCAAAAGGACAATCTGTGTCTAACGCAGTAAACATCGGATTTGATATTTTATTAAGGAAACTACACAGATGATAATAAAAGTTTTACTCATAGGATTTGTGCTACTTATTGTCTTGTGGTTTCTTTCAAATCGCTCAAAAGCCCATGCACGTGCTGGCATTAAGTTGATCGCACTAAGCTTTGCAGCTCTGGCTGTTACTGCTATTTTATTCCCTGGGTTAGCAACTGATGTAGCAAATACAGTTGGAGTAGGTAGAGGTGCTGACCTTGTTTTATATTTACTTACCACATTTTTCTTATTCTTTATTCTAAGTTACTATATTAGATCCAATGATGAGCAGCGAAAGATTGTCACATTAGCACGAAAAATTGCTATCATAGAAGCGAATCAAAAATATGACAAAGATGTATTTCATAAAAATTACAAAAAATATAAGTAATATTCAAATAGTACGCTTTTTATTTGTTGGTGGACTTGCTTTTTTAGTTGACTACGTTGGCTTTTTATTATTCCACTACTGGCTCAATATCTCGGTTAGCATAAGTGGTGCACTGAGTTTTATATTAGGTTTGGGTACAAGTTTTTTTATGCAACGTCAGTGGGTATTTACAGGAAATAAAGATCCAGGAGTAATAAAAAAAGAAGCGACACTATATATTGCGCTTGCCTTATTTAACTTACTTGTCACGACATATGGCCTAGTATTTTTAAATGGTATCGGGATAAAGCCGTACATAGCTAAATTTATACTTATTATCTGTATAACCAGTTGGAATTTTGCTTTATATAGAAAAGTAATCTTTAAAACTCACTGATTTTTAAAATATAAACTGAGTTAAATTTTCTTCGCAACTATACCGATTGATATCCCAGTAAAAAGAGTAGACTTGAATGGTAATCTTTGCATGATTGGCATAAGGCTTTCAGGAGTTTTATTTGGGGGTATTTTGCCACAGAAATCACTAGCAACAATTTCAAGGCCAGCATTTTTACATAGATTTTCCAGGTAACTTTTAGTGCTTCGCAAAGTTCCTCGTTCTTGCTTGTTGAGTAAACCAAAGCCAAGTTGTAATATGTTACTTCGGTTTGGCTCAAATATAACCACATACTTTTTGCTAATACGGGCTAGTTCACTAACTGCTTTTTGGGGGTCTGGTACGTGATGTAAGACTTCCCATGTGTATGCAAGGTCATAAGACTTATCTTTGATCGGTAGATTTTCTGCATCGATAATCTTGAGTTTATCTTCGGGAAGTGGATTGAGGCGTAACATATACTCAGCTATATCTCCGCCTTCAACATTTTTGATATGTTTATTAAAGTAGTATGTAGCAAATCCATCACCACAACCTACATCAAATGCACTTGATATTTTTGAGAAATCCAAACGATTTCTTATCCAGTTAATTCTTTGTTCTACAAAAAAGCGGACAATTGGATGTTCGTAGGTCCTCGCATTGGCATTGTTTTCCCAATATTCTTTTTGAAAAGTTTTATCTAGCGCATCTATTTCACTCAAAGCATAATCCCCATAGATAGTAGTAGTTTATAACACCTGGGTCGTATTTACCATCAGTAATTACTAATTACTAATGGTAATAGGATATGAGCTGTATAAGTAAAGGTAACTTATCTGCCAACACCGATATGAATTAACCCTAATGATATAGTCTTTTCTGGGTTAAACCTGTTCATACAGTCTACAAAAACAGATGCTTGTGATAGCTGAGTAATTTCATCAAGATTCATGTTAATAAATTCTGGCCAATCGGTTGCAACAAAAATACAATCTACATTTTCTACAGCTGCTTCTAAACTTTCCGTAATTATGATAGACGACTCTGTGTCCTTTTGTGCCTCTGTGTTTGCTTTAGGATCAAAAGCTTTTACTTGTGCACCAGATGTAGCCAGTATATTTGCAATCATTACTGCAGGCGAACATCGAGCATCGCTGGTACCAGTTTTGAAAGCAAGCCCTAACACAGCTGCTTTTTTATTATGAAATGAGCCGCCAAGTGCATCTTTTGCCTTTTCGACAATATATTGTGGCATTGAGTCATTTAGCTCACTGGCAGCTTCCATAATACCTAACTTAACTTTGTATTCAGAAGCACTGTGAATCAGTCCACTTACATCTTTTGGGAAGCAGCCACCACCGTACCCTCTGCCTGCCTGCAAGAATGCTTTACCAATACGTTTATCTGCCCCTACGGCTTGCATTACATCTACTACGTCGGCATCAGCATTGTCTGCTAGTTTAGCAATAGAATTTGCAAACGAAATTTTTAATGCGAGAAATGCATTTGCGGTAACTTTTATAAGTTCAGCACTATTACACGAAGTTGCAATGTAATCAGGTTTTTGTACTTCATTGGGTGTAGGTATATCAGCAATTTGTGCGAGTACCGGACTTTTATATTCTATAGTCTTGTATATATCTATAATTTTACGGCTAGAGTGTTCAGAGTCACCGCCTACTACAACTCGATCGAACCAGAGTGAATCGCTAATAGCGCTGCCTTCTCGTAAAAACTCAGGATTTGACACGTACATAGCCTGTATATTATTTTTTTCAAAAATAGCTTTGATCTTTAAGCCTGTACCAACAGGTACCGTACTTTTTTGCACGTATAAAGTATCTGGCTTGATGTACTCTGAAACTTGCCTAGCTGCTTCAAATACATACGTGAGGTTAGGGCTGCCATTTTGATTGTCAGGAGTTCCTACACAGGAAAAAATAATTTCACTGTTTGGAATAGACTCTTTGTATGTATCCGTACATATCAGATTACCATTACTTATTCCTGAAGCAATGAGGCTATCAATACCATTTTCATAGAAGAAAGATTGTCCAGACTTTATTGTTTTTAATCTCTCTGGATTTTTTTCGATTGCATATACTTTGTAGCCACAATTAGCTAAAATAGCAGCAGTTGTTAACCCAACGTATCCGCATCCGATGATACTAATAGTGTGGTAGGAAATCATAGTTATTCTTTGATAATCTTCCGTAGATATTTACCATAACCACTTTTTACCAGTGGCTCGGCAATCTTAAGTAATTGT
>CAYTIU010000039.1:0-4221 GCA_964438085.1 uncultured Candidatus Saccharibacteria bacterium
CAGATGAAGTAACCACGCCTTTCTTCGGCATGATCAAACTTTGTGCCTTGGTGTGCCAGATTAGAGCCAGTAAAACGGTTAGCCAACACAATTTTACCGGCAGCAAGCGCGTCTTTTATGTCTCGGGCTGCCTCGTAGCGATCGAGCGCAAAGAAGAGTGAGCCAGTATATGGTCCAACCTCATCAACAGTACCGTATGCTCCGTTTAGGTACTTTGTTACAAAATGGCTTGAGGGCTTTTCGTATTGCGGAAAATCAAAGGTAGCCACATCATAACCCTTTGTCTCGAGCTGCTCTTTTAGCAGTTTAAACTGCGTGCCTTTGCCAGACCCGTCAGTTCCTTCGATGACGATAAATATTCCGGGATATTCGCGTGCCATAGCTATTTTGCCTTGAGTCCGTTAATTGTCGCAGGAAGATGGCGTATGTCTTTGTAGGCGCGCGGAAGCATCATATCAGGTGTCCAGTTTTTAATAAGCTCATCTAAATCAGTACCGGTCTGATATTTGCCGCTAAAGCCGCTGTCTCTACCTTTACCATAGTTTCGGGCAACCTTGCCAGTCTCATGAAAGACTATTTGCGCAATACGCTCACCAACAGGTAGTAGTACGGTTTCGTGTTGGTTGAGGTTGTAGACCTCGAGTGTTAAGCGGTTGATGTATCCTGGATCAATCCAGCCGGCGTCAAAGCATACCGCAATACCATTTCTGCCCCAGCTAGAGCGGCTTTTTACCTCACAAGCGCCCGGGGGAACAATGCCAAAAAATTCATGTGTATGTGCTAAGATCCGTTCGCCAGGCCGCAGCGGTATAACCGGATGATCTGCCGGTATTCCCTCCGCCAGTTGCATGCCATTTATTTCACACCACTCACTATGCTTGATTGCTTCTTTCGCCTCTCCAAAATAGCGCGCTACATCTTTTTCCGAAAACGGATTATATACTGTTTTATCACCAGTTCGCTCTGTTCGGTAATAGTAGTAGCCTAACGTTACATCTAAGCTGGCGTGGCTGACATGTTTTGGATTAAACGGCACACATTGAATATGTCCGCTGTCTATCGCATCGAGAATCTGTAAATTGCTAAATACACCCATGTTGTATGAACTCCCCTGAATTTACTCTTAGTGTATCTGAAATACACTGCAACATGCAATTGTACAATTTACCACTAGCTTGAAGAGTAAGCATAAGTACTACTGTTTTGCGAGTATAGGGGCTATCTCAGTGGCTATTTGGTCGTATATATCAGCTGTTTCATCAAGCCGTTCCTGAACGTATAGATAAGTTTCTTGGTGCTCAGAAAGAATGGGTCGCCACTCCATGCTCACTTGGGTAGCAAGTGCGCCTAGCCTGAACAATCTCTCATCTGTAGTAATTGTATGCAAATCTTTACACTCGCTTAGAATAACTGCCCCGGCTCTAATTCCTGTTTCGTAATATCCAAGATGCTCACAAATATTGAATGTTTTATCTGCAAAGTTACCTGGTCGTTTGTTATCGATAATTAATTCAAGCTCCTCAGCGCGCTCTAGAGGTAATTGATCATACGGTTCTCTTATCTTGCGTAAGATAAGGCTTCTAACTGATTTTTCTTTTGCGGTATCTTGAGACGTTTTTTGATGAAACAGAACATCACCCACTACGTATCCAAGCTCGTCTGCTATATCTGAATATTCACATTCGCCAATATCGTGAATAAGCGCTGCAAGTCGAATATTAGTAATATCTTCTTGGCTTGGTTTCTCCGTCGCAGATTCGACTTGTTTTCTCAGTAAAGGGACAACGATCTCATCGTGCGTATATGCCATGTGGCGCACCGGATGCACATCATCTCCAAGATCTTCTAAAAAGCGTTCCGGATCATAGGGGTATTTTTTGTGGTAGCGTAACCGTTGAGTGGCCTGGTGCTGTCCAAATGCGCTTTCTGCAAACGCATTATAGAAATCCCTATACTGTAATTGCTGTTCGCCTACACTAAATGTAACATCTGTGATGTGCTCTATTGCTGCTTGATCCACCCTCTGCCGTTGCTCTGTACCGATCATATGCTTTACAATACAACAACATGAGTTTAATCGCAATTATTGGGCCAATGAAAAGTGGCAAATCAATCGAGCTGCTTGCTAGAGTGGCGCCGTATTCGTATGCAAATAAAACGGTGTTGTTGGTGCAGCCAAAACAAAATGTGCGCGACACTGGCATTACCTCACGGCTCGGGCTTATTAAAGAGGCGCTAAAAGTTTCGAGTTTGCAAGAAATAACCTCAGAATTTGATGTTATTGGCATCGACGAAGTGCATATGTTTGATCCCACAGATGTTGAAATTATTCAAGGCTGGGCTCTTGCTAACAAGCAGGTATTTGTAAGTGGACTTGATGTAGGCTACGATGGGCGCATGATGCGTGTTATGAAGCGTATTTTTGAATTAAAACCTGACACTATTATTGATAAATCAGCAGTATGCGAGGATTGTAAAGAGTATTGCGCACGATTTACTAAGATACAAAAAAATGGTAAAACCCTACGGCAAGGTCTGCCAGATGTAGTACCTGAAGACGGAACGTACGTATATAAGGCAAATTGCAGGCGCTGTTTTTTGAAAGACTAGAAACGACCCTCAAGTGAGGGTCGTTTCTGTCAATGTCCAGATAGTTTTATACTTCTGAAGTAAGAACAGGGATAGAAGGACCCATGCTTGTCGTGAGGTATATTGAATGCACATATATACCCTTGACGCTTGCTGGTTTGTTGTTTTTGATGCTTGCAAGTACTGCACGGAGGTTCGCCTCAATATCAGCAGGCTTAAAGCTTACTTTACCTGCACCAATGTGTACAATACCAGTGCTGTCTACACGATATTCAACACGGCCAGCTTTGGCTTGCTCAACTGCTTTAGCAAGATCAGTAGTAACAGTGCCGCTTTTTGGGTTTGGCATAAGTCCGCGCGGACCAAGTACACGAGCGTATTTACCAAGTTTTGGCATGTTAGTAGGCGTTGCGATAAGCGTATCAAAATCAAGATTACCCTTTTCAAGGTCTTTCGTGATTTTTTCGATACCAGATACATCTGCACCTGGTACAGCTTCATCAGCAAAAACTGCAACACGAATCTTTTTACCAGTTCCAGCAGGTAACACAAGGTTATCACGAATGTTTTGGTCTGCATGGCGTGGGTCAACATTCAATCTGATATGAACTTCTATTGTTGCATCAAATTTAACCTTGCTGGTTTTGATTGCCAGTGCAACCGCTTCTTCTAGACTGTATGTCTTATCTTTTTCAATTGCTTTTGCAGCTTCTTGGTAGTTTTTACCGCGGCGCTCGAGACGTGAACGGGTTGGCGTAACTGGCTTCTTTGGCTTTGGAGCTTCCTCATCTTCCACCTTAGTAGCCTTCCGCCCTTCTTTAGCAGCCTTTTCTTCAGCTTCTTTGAGTGCTTTCGCGCTGCGCTTACCAGCTTTAGCTACCTTAGGCTCTGCATTCTCTTTCTCTTCAGCTTCTTCTTTCTCAATAGGTGCTGGTGTTGCGTCGGTATCTGCGTTTTTGATAAGCGCCTGAATTTCGGCTACCTTTGCTTTTTCATCTACTTCAATACCGAGGTTTTTTGCTTCTTCGAGTAGTTCCTTTTTAGTTTTTGCCATTTATTGACTCCTTCCGTGGTGCGTACGGCTTTCGCCTCCCACAAATTAATTTAATTTACCTATACTTAGCAGAATATGATAGATATTCTAATATTTTTAACTCATCTTCTATCTCACTCTGCATATCATGATTTTTTATACTAATCGCGTACTCCAACATATCGTCTAGAATTTCCATCTCTTCAATAAGGTCTTGGCGAGTGTCACTAACCTTGCCTTCATCTGCTAAGGACTCTACTATATCCCACACTGGCTCGCCTGAGTTATCGGGGAAGCTCTCTGCACATGCAGCCATTAGCCCTCTATTTCAACGCCCATTGAACGAGCGGTGCCCGCAACCATTTTCTTAACTGCATCTACGTCTTGGGTGTTCATGTCGTGTGCTTTAGCTTCAGCGATTTTAGTAAGTTGCGCATCAGACAACTTCTTCTCGATTTTTTCGGTATTTGGACGGCCTGAACCTTTTTTAATGCCAAGCTCGGCGCGGATAAGATCATCGGTTGGCGCACCAACTACACGAAAATCCATCGAGCGGTCGTCGTAGATAGTAATATGCGCAGTAACAGTCTGCCCTTGCA
>CAYTIU010000039.1:4231-6656 GCA_964438085.1 uncultured Candidatus Saccharibacteria bacterium
TAAAATCCATCATATTAACACCGTATTGACCGAGGGTACTACCTACAGGAGGCGCAGCAGATGCACGTCCAGCAGGAATCTTCATTTTCAAATTTGCTTTTACAGCTTTCGCCATAATGTTTACTCCGTTTTAGAATTATGTATGCAGTAAAAAGTGAAGCAGTACTGCATAACGTGCGTAACTGTTGTATTTTACTATATTTAACTTTGTTTGTCTACGTTTTTATTGGTCTTTAGAGTGCGCAGAACTGGGTGCTGATGAAGTTAGAGTTTCGTACCTTCCGGCTCTTTTTGCATTAGTAAACATCTCGTTAATACTATCTTTAGTTTCACTTACCGTCATGCTCACTAATAGAGTACCTCCACCAGCTGCAAGAAGATTACCGGCATCTTGAATCCCAGTTTGTGTCACTACTTCGTGACCCGCGTACAGAGTAAGCCCAGCACATGCTATTGTCCCAATAGACCATGCAGCCACCTCGATAAGATTTCGTTTGGCAAGATTTGTGTGATGCTCTGCTTGTTCTAAAAAGTCTTCTTTTGACCCAAGCTCATATTGTTGTACTTGTTCTGTATACTCAACTTGATTGTGTGCGATATTCATTACTGCACCCTCGACTATACTTTCTTAACTTGCAAAGCATCTAGCTCTACCGGCGTTTCGCGGCCGAACATGTTTACAAGCACCTTAAGTTTGCCTTTTGCTTGGTCGATCTCTGAAATTGAACCATCAAATCCCTTAAACGGCCCATCGACAATATTGACGACTTCGCCTTCAACATAATCAATCTTATGTTTTGGATCTTCGCGGCCCATACGCTTCATGATCTTCTCAATTTCTTCATCGCTTACAGGTGTCGGCTCAATGCCAGCACCAACGAATCCTGTCACTGAAGGAGTGTTTCGCACAATGTACCACGCGTCTTCGCTCATCTTCATTTGCACCAATACATAGCCCTGGAAGATACGCTTTTCGACAACTTTACGCTTACCATTTTTCACTTCAATCATTTTCTCTTTTGGTACCAGCGCCTGAAAAATCTTGTCTTTCATATCAAGGCTGTCAGCTCGCTGGCGAATACTTTCAGCTACATTTTCTTCGTATCCGCTGTATGTATGGATTGCATACCATGCTTTGTGTGAATCGTATCGTTTACTCATTATCCTAATAATACCTCTCTAAATCCTTTTTCTAATACAAAGTCTAAGCCAGCCACAACAAGGCCGAACATAATACCGAAGAACAGCACAGCGCCGGTTAAGCGCCACGTTGTGCGATTATCTGGCCAGGTAACAAGCCGGAGTTCTTTCCACGAGTTTACAAAGTAGCTGACAAACAACACTTTTGAGATAACCTTTACAATAAATCGCACCGGAATAAACACGCGGCTTAGATATATTGCCCGGATAACTTTAGCTATCCTGCTCTGGGCGATCTTCTTGCCAGATTTTTTAAGGACCCGTCCAATAAATCGTAATGGTGCAAGCAGCGTAGCGCTTAACAGGCGCTTCTTTTTACTTGGCTTTTTGTCTTTGGCGTCTTGCTTAGCAGTCTGCTCACGAAATGTAGGCTGAGCTTTAAGCCGGCGTTTTGGCTTTTTGTCTTTGGTGGTGGCTTTTGGCGCTTTATCTGCCATGGGTGATGTGCTCCTTAAACTATCCCTTCAATTAAAAGAGCCTACAGTTACTGTAGGCCTTCGTTGTCAATATACTACAGATGAAGAAATAAAGTCAAGCTGGTATCAAATTTAGTTTGTGGGTATAGTTTATAGGTATGGAGCTTATGGTTTATCTGCTGATTCTGAGTGTGTGCTTGGAGGTTCTTCTGTACATATCGTCTATCTGGAAGCTGCAGTTCCTACGACTATTTTTTGCCTACACGATTATATTTCTAACAGTGGTTGCGTGCGTCGCATTGTTTAGCGTAGCGCCGGTGATCGCTGCCAGTGCACTAGCTTTTGTGGGCGTGTATCGAGTTATTAATATGCTGCGTATCATTGAGCAACGAATGAACGTAGCCTATATGCTGCGAGCGACTCGCCGTACCTCGTTTTTCTTAGACGTTATAGGTATAAGCATAGGTCTTATTTGGTATTTTCAACTATTTCAGCGTATTGATGTCACGCTTATGCTGGCAGGCGTAGTTATATTCCAACTACTTGTTGGAGTAGTGGCTTGCATGGGTTCGATTCGCCGATTAAGGCGGACAAAAAGCATAGAGGTTACCGATACGTATGCAAACAGTAAATTACCGACAGTAACAGTAGCAATTCCAGCTCGGAACGAAACTGATGACCTGCAGCAATGCCTAAAGTCGCTGATCCATAGTAATTATCCTAAATTGGAGATTTTGGTACTTGATGACTGTTCGCAGCTACGTAAAACACCTGAGATTATTCGCGGGTTTGCCCATGACGGCGTGCGC
>CAYTIU010000040.1:0-5003 GCA_964438085.1 uncultured Candidatus Saccharibacteria bacterium
ATCATTATCTGCGGCAAAATTATCAAGGCATGCAAAACCGATATTATGCCGCGTGTTGTGGTATTTTTCTTCGGGGTTGCCAAGGCCTATAATGAGCATCGTTTTATGGGCGCTGAGCGTATAAAACGGTGTCATGGTATCTACGATCGGGCGTTTGGTAAGTAGCGCCATTACGCGTGCTCCCTCGTTTGTTTGGTAGGGCTGTTGTGGTGCTTGTGCGGAATATGTTTTTCGATAAACCAAAGCTGGACTGGCGTGCCAACAAAATCGTATTGTTCACGCAGGTTACGCTCGAGATAACGCTTGTAACTCCAGTGGAGAAACTTGGTTTGGCTGCCAAAGATTTTGAAAGCAGGAATAGGGTTGTCGTCCTCGTGCACCATATAATTAAGTTTTGGCTGGCGATTTTTGAGTCCGGCTGGCGGGTGCTTATAGATCACTGTTTGCAGCCAGCGGTTTAGCTCTTTGGTGGCAAACGTTTGCTGGCGGCGTTGCTTAATTTCTAGTGCTAATTCAAAAATCTGGGCTACATTTTTACCAGTAACAGCACTAGTAAAAATCAGTGGTGCCCACGGCACAAAATTAAAGGTTTCAGCTATTTGTGGTGCCAATGCATCGCGCGTGTAGGCGTCTTTACCTTCGGCAATATCCCATTTGCTGACCACAATAATAAGTCCTTTGCCAGCTTCTTTAATCATGCCGGCAATCTTTTGGTCAAGTTGTACGCCAAGTTCGTTCACGTCGATGAGCAGCAGACAGATATCGGCTTCTTCAATCGCGGCAAGGCTGCGAATAATGCTAAAGTGCTCGATACCACGCTCGATCTTGCCAGAGCGGCGGATACCGGCAGTATCCATAATTTCAACTTCTTGTTTTTTGTAATGTACAAGGGCTCGGTTAATGTCACGGGTTGTGCCAGCGCGGTCGGCTACAATAGCCTGCTGCTTTTTGGCAAGCGTGTTAAACAGGTAGGATTTACCAACATTTGGGCGCCCAAGCAGCGCAATACGCAAGCGATTGTCATCTTGTTTAATTGTAGCTTTCGGTAGTTGTGTAGCGGTTGCTTCAAGCAAATCCTCGATCCCGCGTTGCTGTGTGGTGCTAGTTGGAAACATCTGCTTAATGCCGAGACGTTCAAATAACTCGCCCTTGCCGCGGAGTTTGTCTATCTTATTAATTACCAAAAAGACAGGCTTTTTGCTTTTAAGCGCGAGTTTAGCCACGCGGCGGTCTTCTTCGGAGATAAGCGTGTCAGCTTCGACAACCACCCAAATAAGGTCTGCGCTATCTGTTGCCTGCTGGATTTGCTCCTGAATTGTAAATTCAAATTCGTCTTCAGCATCTTTCATACCGGCAGTATCAACCATCCAAAAGTCTTGGTTGTTATGGCTTGCCTTTGCCATGATGCTGTCACGGGTTGTGCCAGCTTCACGGGCTACAATTGCCTCGCGGCGTTCCAGGACAGCATTAAAAAGGCTGGACTTACCAACATTCGCCCGGCCAACAATCGCAACAATAGGTACTTTTCTACTCATTCGTTGTGTTAATTATACTATATTTCCTCTGTAAATGGAAAAGCCACTCAACAACACACCGGTATTCTTCCGCAGTGACAGACACGAGTACGTATACAAAAAAGTTGTAAAATCCCAGAAAAGCAGTATATTATGTTAATTATGAAACATACATTTCCAAAACACCCTGGTTCGAGTGAATCGCTAACAGTGTCTGAAGTAAGAGAAGGTACGCCCTTTGCTGTTGTTTTAGAAGAAGAAATAGTTAAAACTGGTATTTTTATGCAAGGAACAGAATATACAGATGATGGTTGGGCGCCAGTTCCTGCGCTCATCAAGGATAAGGTGGAAGAACTCAGCCTATATGATATAGGTGTAGCGTGTGATAGGTATAGTGGAGACTGGCCAGCTACGTTTACTATTCTACATGCTCTTGAGCGATGAGCTGGTAATCACCTAGCTGGAGCGTATGCAGCACGTGTGACCCAAAGTGTGTGCGATGTAAACCTGTGACAGTGTAGCCTAGCGCACTAAAAGTGCGGCGGATTTGGCGGTTGCGCCCTTCGCTCATAGTGATGCGCCACTGTGTTTCGTTATTATCATGCACACGTTCAATTATAAATTGGCTTTTACCATCCTCTAGTTGTACGCCAAAATCTTGAATCATCTGCCGATGTAGCGGCTGAAGCGATTTATCGAGCGCAACTTCGTATATCTTTGTTTTTTGGCGGCTGGGGTGCGTAAGTTCGTGGGCAAGCTTGCCGTCATTTGTGAGCAATAGCAAACCAGATGAGTTTTTGTCTAGGCGCCCAATTGGCTTCAGCTGGTGAAGCTCTTTTGGTAATAGATCGTAAATTGTTTGGCTGCCCTGTCCGTCACGCGAACAGACGTAACCCTCAGGCTTATGTAGCATGATAGTAGTTGGCGTATCTGGGAGCGTAATTAGAATACTATCCAGAGTTACTTCTTGTTGGGCTGTCACAGTATCGCCAGGAGCTGCCAGAGTATTGTCTATTGATACGCGGCCATCTGCAATAGCTGCGTCAGCTGCCCGGCGGCTCATGCCTGTGGCGTGTGCGACGTAACGATTTATTCTCATATACGTAGCATAGTGAAGTTCAAAAGTGTTGTCTAGGGAGTTTTAGAGAGCATTTTCGTTGGCATCGCCATTTTGGTTAGGCGTGAAGACACCGCCTGGTTCCGGTTGCACGGGTATTTGTGGGCTATCAATGGCTTGCGGCTGTGCTGGAGCTGCCTGCTCAGTAGACACGATTGGCGCGGCGGCGGGTGCTTCAGGCGCGGCGCTTTCGTTTGATCCAACAACCGGCTCTCCGGTAACGCCTTTATCAAGATTTTCTTGCATTTGCTCTTGGGCAAGCAAGGTTTCTAGCTGGGCAGTTTCAGCCTCGGGCTGGCTTATGGGGCGAATAACTTTTTTACCTGCAACTTGCCCATCTTCGCCGCCTGATTGGGTAGTTTCTACCGGTGCCACCTCTGGTGTGGTAGGTACTTCAAGGTTTGATAAATTATCGACAGCCTCTTGGATAACTGAATCATTATTTGATACAGCTGCTGCAGCATCAGGCGTTGGTGGCTCTGGCGCTGGCGTTGCCTGTTCGGCGGGTATATCTGGTGTGCCGGGTGCTGCTTGCGCTTGTGGCTCATTGCTTTCAGGCGCTGGTTGTGCAACTTCAGGTGTAGGTATTACTGGTTGTTCCGGCGTTGCTTGTTCGGGCATAACGGGAGCTGGCGTATTAGCAAAATCTTCAATCTGCTGCGCAACAGCTGCACTTTCTTGCTCTGTAGTAGTTGCAGAACTAGCCGTTGCTGCTGCTACTGCCTCGGTGGCATCTGGCTGGGGTGGCATTTGGATAAGCGGTTCATCATTATCGCTTGGCGATGTCTCGGTGTCTTCTAGTGGTGTTGGCTGCACGGCGACTGCTGGTTGCTGTGCTGGAGCTTGGTTCTCTACTACCGGCTGGGGCTGTTCGGGTTGAGGCGCTGGTTGTGTAACTTCAGGTGCCACGGGTTGCTGTGCTGGCGTTGGCTCCTGTACAGGCTCTACAACTGGTGTAGGAATAGCTGGTTGAGTGGGCTGCTGCTCTGCCCCAGGCGCAGCAACAGTCTCAGTAGGCGCTGGTACGGTGCCGTCTGATATATCGGGTGCTGTAGGTGATGTGTCCTCTGGTGAACCTGGCTGCTGTGCGTCTGTATTAGTAGCTGGCTGTTCAGTATTGTCTGGATTTAATAACTCATCTGCAGCCTTTACAATATCTTCTAATGTAACCTGAGATTTTACCAGGTAACGATCTGCACCAAGGTTGTCTGCGCGCGTTTTGTCGTCACTTTGTCCGAGTGCGGTGAGCATAATAACTTTTACGTGCTTGAGTCCGTCGGTATTACGGAGGATATCTAGCATTTCAAACCCGCTAATACGAGGCATCATGACATCAGAAATAATGAGCTCTGGCTTTACCTGTTTTGCAACAGCAAGCGCATCTTCGCCATCTTTTGCGGTCGATATCTCATAACCTTCGGCAGCCAGGCGTGCTTCGTAAATCTCTCGCAAGTTGTTGTCGTCTTCTACTAATAGCACTTTTGTCATAATATAGTGAATTCCTGTTTGCTAAATTGCTTCTGCGGATATTGTATCATAAAACCGTTTATGCTTGTCTAACTCCTTGGGCAACCGCTTTTTGAATATTGGCGGCTTCTTGGCTCGAGAGGCGCGGCAGGTTTATATAGAATGTACTGCCCTTGCCTGTGTCGCTTTCGACCCAGATTTTTCCGTTATATAATTCAACAATTTTACGGCAGATAAATAAACCAAGCCCGGTACCGCCGATGGTTCGCGTTACTGAACTATCAACGCGGTAAAATTTTTGGAAAAGGTGCGAAATATCTTCGCGCGGTATACCAGGGCCAGTGTCTTTAATATACATTTGCACAACGTCGTTATTGCCAGTAAGTCCGATAGATATTTTGCCCTCGGAGGTGTATTTAACGGCGTTATCAAAGAGGTTGGTAATAACTTCCCTGATACGGTCTGGGTCAACCTGTACGTAGTAAAATGGACGTACCATACGCCCAACGGTACCGCCTGATGCGCCCGAGCTGTGCGAGCCAACAATGAGCTCTACTGGAAGGTTCTTCTTTTCGGCTGCGAAACGCAAATCTTGTGCTAGTTGTTCAAGGAATTTTCCCATTTCAAGAAGTTGCGGGTGGCTTGTGAGGCGGCCATCTTCGGCTTTAGCGCTCGTGAGGAGGTCTTGGAAAAGCTGCCCAAGGTGCTGCGTAGAGGTGTGGGCTTTTTCAAGATAACCGCGGGCACGAGTATCAATAGTACTGACCTTGTCGTTCAGTGCAAGAGACAGATAGCCCTCAATGGCTGCAACTGGCGTACGCATTTCGTGGCTTGCAGTACTGATGAACTCGGCGCGTTGCTGTTCTTGTTTGCGTTCTTGGCTGACATCGCGGAAAATTGCGACT
>CAYTIU010000040.1:5013-6540 GCA_964438085.1 uncultured Candidatus Saccharibacteria bacterium
GCTGCCCGGACTTGCTTATTGCTATCCATAAGCGGCGAAACGCTAAGGCTGATCGGTATGCGTTTCTCGGCGTGCGTTACCAGGATAGCCTTGTTGTCGCGGATAGTAGTCTCTTCTTTGTATAGGCGGTTAAAAGGATTCTTTTTTTCTGGATAGGCTTCGTCTTTTTCGTCGACTAATTTAATAACGCCACGAAAATCGAGTCCGCGGGCTTCCTCGGCTTTCCAGCCAGTTATGTGGCTTGCGCCCGGATTAAAGAGCTGAATGGTTTTTTGCTCATCTAATAGCACCACCCCATCTTCAATGGTATTAAGGATAATTTCGGATTTGAGTTTTTCGTCACGTAAGTTTGCGAGCAGCTTTGCATTATTAGTTGGGTCGCTCTTGTTGCGTGATCTTCTTGCAAGGATAATAATGATAACCAGCAAAGCTAGGATACCGACTACTGCACTCCCACCAATGATGATAGTCTGTTCATTCATACTGCTTATCGTTTATTATGAGGGGTTTTGTCTTTTAACGCAATGTTTTCTACCTCTGGACGAGTGTTAACAGATGTGATAGTATTATTTGGTCGTAACGGCCGCATCGTCTAACGGCTAGGACACCAGGTTCTCATCCTGGCAATCGGGGTTCGATTCCCCGTGCGGTCACCAGATTTATTGCGTTATCTTGATAAATATGCTATTATTTGTTTGCTAGAGTAGAGGTGTTTTAGCTTCTAGTGTCTTTGGGGATTAATCCTATCCAACGCGAACGAAGGAAATCAAAATGAAAAAGTACGTTCATGTACTCGTTGCACTATGCGCAATTTCACTAACGGGAGTACTAGCAGGATGTACGGATACTGATGCTGATGTGGTATCGCATAACCTGTCAAAGGCAGCTGATCAGTTCGAGATTGAGCGTCGAGTAGTATTCTTTAATGGGATCACCGATACTTACCTTCTGTCTATTAGGGGACGTTGCTCTATCGAGGATCAAGTGAACCAGCTAGAGGTCACCTGCAAGGTAGGCTCGGATGAGTACAAGAAGCACTTTCTTGGCCTGTCTGACAATGTGTCATACTTTGTTGAGCAGCTAGCAGCTGCTAAGGCCGATAAGTACCATTACCGAGTCATATTTAGACCCGAGGCCATCATTCCCGATATTGATCGACCGTAAGTCGATTTAGGCTCTTATCTAGCAAAAACTCCTGGGAAAATCCTAGGTGTGCGGAAGGCTTTTTTTATGTGATGGTTCACATCACAAGCCTTCCGCACTTAGAGTCCACAAGTTGCTACTTGTGCTGATGAGATCTGAAAGATCGAAACTCTACACAGTAAAATAACCACACTGTCCAAAGCCAGCTCTGAAATGCCGGGGATTAGCGATGGCTCTGTATGGGTAGCCTGATATATTATAGTAGTAATGGAAAACGTATTATTTGCGCTGATAGTATTGTTCGGCTCTGCTTCATATCTTGTAGGGTTTAAGCAAATGCTTCAGGGTACCTATGCTCCGAGTGTTTTTAGCAGGGTCGTGTGG
>CAYTIU010000041.1:0-3118 GCA_964438085.1 uncultured Candidatus Saccharibacteria bacterium
GTAATAGTTAGTGTTGCTTTTGTGTCGTTTGTATACGTAGTCTCTTTATGCATAACTACGGATTTTAACAGATATAACGCTACATTACCAGCGAACTGGCGGCTAAAATGACACTATCGAGACCAATATACTTACCGAAGCCGCTAGCCAAGCTGCCTCAACAAAACCGCCGATTGGGCGTTGAAACCATTGGATACGCGCGGCAAATGCATCAAACCGAGTAGGGTTGTATGTTTTTTGTGCCCGTGCGGCTAAAAACTTTGGTATCCATAAAAAATCTGGCAACGCGGCAACAAACGCACACACTGCAGCAAGTATCCAGTGTTGCGGCTGGCTAATACCTAAAAATATAACGAGTAACATACAAAGCAACGCATCAATACCCAGCATCGCTTTAAACTTTTTAGACGCTATAAAACCAGGCTTATTGTTACCATAATGCGGAATAATATCGAGTACAAAATGAGAAATCAGGGCAGCTGGCAGCGCAATCAACGGATTTGCTACTGACAGCCCGATAATTGCTCCGGTTGTAGCATGATTTATAGCAACCATGAGTAGGTTTTATTGGCGGTAGTCTTTTATTATTGAAACAACGCGCTCCAGTGAATGTTTTTCTTCTTGTCCCGCCTGGAGATCCTTAAGGTTTAACTGCCCATCTGCCAGTTCTTGCTCGCCAATAACAATTGCGTAGCGAATTTGTTTTTTCACTGCCGATTTAAATTGCTTATCCGGCTTTCGCCCAGACGTATCAACCGCAATCCGCAAGCCCGCTTCACGCAATTTTTTGAGCACCGGTACTGCCTGTATATACACATTGCCAATCAATACAACATACGCATCAGTTTCGGGTTTTATTTCTGGTAATAACCCGTGTGTTTCGAGGAAGTTCTGCAGCGTTACATCTCCCATGCCAAATCCAACAGTCGGCACTGGCTCGACACCAAACAGCCCTACTAAGCCATCATAGCGTCCACCGCCAAACATGGCCCGATTATTCTCCGAATGCGTATCGAACACTTCAAACACAACATCTGTATAGTAGTCAAAACCGCGCATGAGCGTTATATCAAACACTGCATTTGTAACACCACCATCCTCAAGCAAGCTCATAAGTTGCTGCAATGACTGTACAGACGGATGCTGTCGTAATTCTTCTGGTAATCCATCGATTTTTTCGGTCTTCAAAAGCGCTAATAACTTTTCCTCTACGCCGTCTTCGCGCTGCGATTGCACCAGAATTGCATTAATCTGTGCAGTAAAATCTGCATAATCCATCTTGTGCATCCTGTCAATCAGTTTCGATACGCTGTGCGCCTGGACCCCATCAAGCTGCAAATACACGCGCAGTGCTTCATCCATTAGCTTTCGGCTATTAAGCTTAATCGTGTACATCGAACGCTTAGCTCCAAATTCCTGCAAAACAGCATCTGCTACTTGAATTACCTCGTGCTCAGCTGCCGCTGACTCAACGCCAAATATATCTATATTAAGCTGCCAGTGTTCGCGTAAGCGCCCACGCTGTGGTCGCTCATAGCGCCACAAGTTTGGAATACTATACCACCGTAGCGGATAGGCTAACTCCTGGCGCTTAGCAGCAACCATACGACTAACCGTTGGTGTCATTTCTGGGCGAATCGTAACTTCACGCCCGCCACGATCAGTAAACGCATAGGTTTGCTCATTAACAATTTCTTCGCCAGTTTTTGCTAAATAAAGCGCCAACGGCTCTAAAATCGGCGCGTCATATTCTTCGTAACCAAAGGTTTCGACTACGCGGCGCATGGCGTCAAACATATATTTTTGCATACGCTTATCCTTGGGATAGAAATCACGAGCGCCTTTGTATGGTGTCATTGGTAAACTCATAAACTAAAAATAGTATACCTCAATTTATATCGCTATGTTGCGATTATACGACCGAGGTGATTAAATACCTGCAAAGTAAGGGAGTACATATGGCTCGAGACACATTATCCACTAAACAATCTGACGACTTCTTAACAGTAGCAGGCAACAGCTTTAAACTGATTAAACAATCCTGGGGAGCGCTCCAGCTCAATCTTCTTACATTTGCGTGCCTCTATGCTATTCCTGTAGTTCTTATCTCTGCGCTTATATTTTGGGCAACACTCGCGGGTATAAACAGCGATGGTTCGGGCTCCGTACATATAGACTCTACGGCTGCTATTATTATGGTTGTCGCACTTATTGGTATAGTCATATTGTCAATATATGTCGGTATTGCAGCCATTATTACGCAGCTGGCGAGCGTTCGCGGCGAAAAAATAAGCTTCAAGGAAGCGATTGATCAAGCGCAAGCATTCTTTTGGCGATTTATAGGAGTTGCGCTCTTAAGCGGGCTTATTATCCTGTGCGGGCTTGTACTCTTCATTATCCCTGGCGGTATCTTGGCTGTATTATTACTTTTCGCCCCATATTATATGATCGATAGAAATATCGGTGCCGTCGAAGCCATAAAAACTTGTTATCGTGTGAGTAAATCTAATTGGAAACTCCCAGCCGCAGTACTAACTGTGCAAGTAATTAGCCAAATCCCTTCGTTCATTCCCGGCATCGGCAATCTCATCGCAACACTGTTGGGTATTTTATATTTCTGCTTGCCAGCTATAGTCTACCTGCGCATGCCAAAGCCAAAAGCAGTTAAAGCCACCCCTAAAAAAGCCTAGAAGAAGCTTCTATACTTTATCTTTTCGAGTTTTCGTAATTTCATTGGCAGTAATCACTGCATTTCGCAACTGATCGTGAATATCGCCCATGCCGCCAGGCGAATGAGGGATAAGGATTGTATTTGACTTCCCAGATAATCCAATATCTTTAATTGTGTCAAAGTACTGCGTCATGAGTACTAAATTCATAACGTCTTGTGCACCAGCACCCTCAACATTTGATGAAAAATTTTCAACCGATTCACGCAAACCCTCAATAATCGCCTTACGCTGATTTGCGATACCTTGCCCCTGGAGCGCTTTACTTTCTGCCTCACCCTCAGCAGCCTTAACCACACGGATTTTATCAGCCTCAGCTTGTTGAACTGCCGCTTCGCGGAGACGCTGCGCTGCGTTAATTTCATTCATACTGACTTTTACTTTTGCAT
>CAYTIU010000041.1:3128-6015 GCA_964438085.1 uncultured Candidatus Saccharibacteria bacterium
TCAAGCTCTGTTTTCACCGCCTGGGCAATGTCGTCTTTTTTCTCAAATAAATCATCTAAAATCATGCTCGGCACCCGTGCGCGCACCGTATCAAACACAAACGATGTAATCTGTGCCTGTGGATTTTGCAAACGGTAAAATGCATCAACCACCTTTTCAGGTAGCACAAAATACTGGACACTCACGACTACAAAGACGAACACGTTGTCTTTGGTTTTAGTCTCAACACGCACGTCAAGCTGTTGAACCCGGAGGGATACTCGCCCAGCCACTCGGTCGATGATTGGGATCTTAAAATTCAAACCCGCGCTGGCAGTTCGTTTGAATTTACCAAATCGCTCTACTGCAGCTGCGGTTTGCTGCCGCACAATAAATAATCCATCAAAAGCCACTAAAATAACGATTATAATTAGTACGAGCCAAAATATTCCCATAATTCCTCCGTTCTTTACTGGTTATATGATACCAGCTACTCGTCTTCACAGATAGGTTATAGGGTAAGTTTTTTCAGAAACCGTATATTGATACGCGCGCCTTTAGTGATTTGCATAACTATATGGGCAGTATGTCCAAGCTTATCAACAGATACATTTTCAGCACCGCTTAATATAGAGTCGTGCGCTGGTATAAGTATATCTCCAGTTGAATACACTGATCGTATCCGCTTGCGCAGTACAGGCGCAAGCTTCTTAAGTGAGCTATCTAGTAAATCAAGCGACTCCTTAAAGCCCGGATTAACCTCATAGACTTCGGCCGCAATATTTTGCGGATTATGAATCTTTCCAGAAATACAGACGACTCCCACAACCTTATCAGGCCGCCGCACAAAAGCGTTTAAAGCAAGGCTTGCACCGGCACTAGCACCAATAAGCGCCACTTTATCGCCTTTTTCAGCCAAAGCATCTATCTTATTTATTAACCGTTCAAGTTTTGGAGCAATCGGGGTGTTTTCCGCCCAACCAACGGTAAAGTAATGCCCTCGTACACCGTAAGCTCTCCACGCCCGGACAAAAAGTTTTTGCACTAAAAAAGTTCGTTTATCGCCAAGGCCTGGAATATACATAACATGAACCTTCATAAAACTCCCGTGATACATTGGGTTATCACTGTTTAGCTTACCACAGGATTACTAGCTATAAACGTTGCCTGGGCAGTATACTTGAGTGTATGGAGCATAATTCTGTGGGCGTTGGCCCGCACCCAAAACCTTGGCCTAATGACGCAAAGTACGATCCTGAGCTGTTAGCACACGGTGATATGCGTAATGTCATAGATACGTATCGCTATTGGAAAGTTGAAGCAATCAAAGCTGACCTACAAAAAACGCGCCACCCGCTGCATATTGCAATTGAAAATTGGCAACACGACATAAATATTGGCACTATTGTGCGTAATGCGAACGCTTTTAACGTAGCTGGCGTGCATATTATCGGCAAACGCCACTGGAACCGGCGCGGTGCCATGGTGACAGACAAATACTTAAGTATACTGCATCACAAAACTGTGGCTGAGTTTGTAGCTGCTGTCCAGGGTATGCATCTTGTAGCTATTGATAATGTGCCCGGTGCAACGTCTCTCGCAAAAGCGCAGCTACCCAAGCAAGCAGTTTTGGTTTTTGGCGGCGAAGGCCCGGGCTTAAGTGCTGAAATGCGCCAAGCCTGCGAGCAGATGGTTATGATAGAGCAGTTCGGCAGCACCCGCTCAGTCAATGTTGGCGTGGCCTCTGGCATTGCTATGTACGCGTGGCTACAGCAACATATTTTATAATTTGGCGCTGGCGCCGATGTTATTTATACTAAAAGCATAAGGGGGAATTATGGGAAAAATTATTGCATTTATCATCGTTATCTTACTGGCAGTTGGTGCTTGGTATATGTTTAGCCAGACCAGCGATACCGTTACGCCAACAACCGAAACGGTAAATGAACCAATCAATGAAGCACGCGAGCTCCAAGAGCAGACCTCAACTCCACGCCCTGATACAACTCTTGAGCAAAATTAAATAGCTATTTCTCTTGGCGGCGCAATGTTAGCGAGCCTAAGAATACACCACCAATAACGAAAGCAATTACTATGGCGAGGCTCCTCCAGGCAGAGCTCGTAATTTCTGGTTCAAGCGCAACATGGTTCAAAGCATCAACCGCATAGGTGAGCGGCAAACACCACGCAATTTTTTCTAATAAATCTGGCATTTGCTGTAATGGCAAGAGCAATCCGCAAACAAGCAGCTGCGGAAGAACAAATATTGGCATAAACTGTACCGCCTGGAATTCTGTCCGGGCAAATGCGCTTACCAACAACCCGATAGCAGTACCAAGCAACGCATTACTTAAAGCTACCAACACGACAAACCACTGCGGTCCTACTACATCCATGCCTAGTATCCCGATCGCAAAACTACTAGCAATTAATGACTGTAAAATAGCAAGGATGCCAAACGCTAAAGCGTATCCGACAATAAAATCCAACCTGGACATCGGCGTTATGAATACTCGCTCAAGCGTGCCGCTGCGTCGTTCTCGTAGTGTTGCAATACTGGTAATCAGAAACATAATAATAAACGGAAAAACACCCAATAACGCTGGCGCGATACGATCAAACACCTGCTGATCTTCACTGTAGAGCCACCATAATATGCTCATGAGTATTACAGGCGCAAAGAATATAAGCCCTAACGAACGGTGATCGTGAGACAACTGCTGAAAAATCCGCTTTGTTGTTGCCAGTATCACTTGCACATGATATTTCATGATACCGCAACCAAACTTAAAAATGCCTCCTCAGTTGATTGAGTGCGAGCTTTTTGCCACAAGCCTGTGCGCGAACCCGCCCACAACAGCTGCCCTTCACGTAGTAGCAGTATATCGTCACAACGGTCAGCCTCGTC
>CAYTIU010000042.1:0-5737 GCA_964438085.1 uncultured Candidatus Saccharibacteria bacterium
GTTTACATATACATCTGAATTATTGATGCTTGCACTTCCGCCAAGAATAAGGCCGCCTGCACCAGCAACTACCGACGGCACGGGGGCAGCTGTACCGACTAAGCTAACTCGTACGCTACGAGTGCTAATGAGCTTTCCAGATTTTGGACGGAAGACTTTGCCAGTTGAGTCTATAAACTTTTCGCCGTTCGGTCCATCAGTAATAGCTGTTTTATAGGTTGCACGCCCGCGGGTATCATCGTCATAAAATGTCTTTTCGGTTGTGATACCGCTAAAATTATTATCTTCGTTGAACTTGGTGATAGATTCCTCAATACCTGCCTCAGCAACGAGCGTGGCGTTTGTTCTGAAGACGTTTTCAGTGGTACGCGTGTACTGGCTCATAACGAGATCAGCAAGAGACATACCGACAAATGTAATTATCATGCCAACAATTAAAATTGTAATGAGTACTACGCCATGTTGGTTTTTGAGCTTATTCATTTCTAAATACCGTCCTTGTTTTATACTCGGCTCGAATGTTTCGATTATATTTCCTCTGCTCCAGTACTAATTTTGCTTCAATTGATCGTGCACTGTTAGGATCTACCTCATCACCATTTCCATCAAGATAGGTAATAGCAAGCTCTTTGACATTATGCGCAAGGAGGCTATCACTCGGACAACCGTTACTCGCTACTGGGCAGGTTGTGGTGGCAGCATTGTTCGGTACGTCTAGGGCAAGCGTGCGCCTATACAGGGTTTTATCCTGCACAAAGTACACCTTAATATTTTTGTGACTAGTATACTGAAGCGCATCTGCAAATAAAATATTTTTATCTTTGTCTTGGGCGGCAGTTGCTAAGACCAATATCTCGCTACTGCCAGCCCAGTGCTGTGTGCCTCCAGGGGCGTTTGGATCAAGAATGTTAGAGGTTTCGTAGCTATTACTGCTTAATCTTACATCTTGCGTAAGCGTATCAAGACTAATTTGTGCTTCTCGGAGCAGATCACCTCGTGCGCTATCTATACTTATCTGTGCAAAAGAGTTAATAGCAAAGGTCATGATCATGATAATTAATACGCCGGTTACTGCTGTAGCTACCACAAGCTCCATAAGTGTAAAGCCTTTATTGTTCTTCAGTAATCTCATTGACCAATCCCTAGTTGTCCAATTAAGGAGCTGAGCTTAACGTCTTTGGTTTTATTACCGTCTCGGTAGCTCACAGTTACATCTACACGTTTTACGCCCTCCATAGGCTCACTAACGACAACTGTGCCGCTACGTGGGCTTGGTAGCGCTGCAGGCAGGTCATTTGTGAAGTTAATGGTCGAGCCAGATTCGAGTGAGTTGTAGTTATTATTCCTAAGAGCTTCTATCTGCTGTTCTCCAGCCCGGGTTGCAGTCTCAAGGAGCTGTGTCCGATGTTGTGTCCGTTCTATAGTGATGAAGAGGCTTGTTATGGCAATAATAATAAGCCCGGTAACGACAATCGTTACAATCAGCTCAATTAACGTAAAACCACCCTCAGTATCTTTCATGCTTATGGTTTATTTTATCACATAAAAAAACCGACTACATATGTAGTCGGTTTTTCGTGAAGACTTATCCAATTAAGGATTTTCTGGATCTTCTGTAGTTGTTGCTTGAACTTGGTTAACACTCTTAAGTGTGTAGGTGCCATTAGTGGCATCTTTATCCTTGTCATTTTCAAGGCTAACTGTTAGCTCATATGACTGACATTGTTCAGTGCCTTCTACAGTTTCACAGTCATCAGGGTCGTACGCATAAGTGCTATCGCGAGGTCCTGTGAACTCTGAAGCTTCAATCTCCAAGGCAGTTGCCGCTGCTGCGCTATCTCCACCTGGGTAATAGTCGTTATCGTTGAAATATGTTTCAAGCTTTTGTTGCAAGTTCTTCATATCATTCTTGCGGTCAGCGTCTCGGCCTCGAGCTTGCGCAGCAAAGAGCTGTGGCAAGGCAAGTGCTACCAAGATACCTATGATTACAATTACGACCAAAAGCTCAATGATCGTAAAGCCTTTTTGATTAGTTTTTCGCATTATATGGTGCCCCCCTAATGGCGAACTTAATTTTAATAGTTACTCCTTAAATCTATCTCGCTCATGCTTTTATGTCAATAGTTTTTCAGCACTAACACTTGTAACCCAGTGGAAAACCTCAATAGTTTTTAGTAAATCAATTACTGAATTGACCCTTGAAGAGCAGTAATCGGTCCGAGTACGCTTGCAACGATAAATCCTACTACTGTACCAAGTCCCACAATCAGAATCGGTTCAATAATAGATGAAAGGCTGTTAATGATAGTGTCTACCTCTTGCTCATAAAACTCTGCAACTTTATTCAGTACCGTATCAAGTTGACCGGTTTCCTCGCCGACTGCTGCCATTTGGATAACAATTCCAGGCATAATATTTGCTTCAGCGAGACTCTCAGAAACAGTATGCCCATTACGGATTTTCTTACTGGCGTCTAAAAGCGCGCTTCGTATAATGACGTTAGATAACGATCCAGCAGTAGTCTCAAGCGACTCATTGACCGATACACCGGCACCTAGTAGTGAGCTAAATGTACGCGCAAACCGGGCGACGTTTACTTTCATAGTGATATTGCCGAATATGGGCATTTTGAGGAAAAAGGAGTGAAGCTGCCGCTGTCCGCGCGTGGTTTTTGCCCAGCGGCGGAAAGTAAAGACAATGGCGCCAAGTACAGCAATGATAATCGGCCATTTTGTAACTAACAGATCAGATATGCCAATGATTAACTGAGTTTGCGGCGGTAGCTCCCCGCCATTTTCTTTAAGAATCTCCGCCAATTTAGGAATCACGCCAACCATCAAGAAGATCACAGCTACTACTGCAACGATAGAAACTACCGCCGGGTAGATCATAGCGCCTTTGAATTTACTTTTAATAGCGCTATCTTTTTCAACTTGTGTGGCAAGCCGATCAAGAATTTTGTCAAGAATACCACCTTCTTCGCCAGCTTTCACCATATTTATATATATTTCTGAAAAGACTTGAGGGTGTTTTGTGAGTGCTTCAGAAAGCGACATACCACCTTCAATGTCGCTGGCAATTTGATCAAGTGCTTTTCGTAGTGCTTCGGACTCAGCTTGTTCTTTCAACGTAGACAGGGCACGTAAAATTGGTACACCAGCACTAATCATTGTTGAAAACTGTCGTGTAAATATCACGAGCTCTTTAGGTTTTACTTTATTACTGCCGGGCATTTTAATGTCCATTTGCATGCCCGTTTTTTTAGCGGGTTTTACAACAAGCGGGTGCAAGCCTTTTTGCCTAAGGCTTTCGAGCGCGGCTGCTTTATTTTGTGCGGTTACTGTACCGGTTTGTGTCGTACCAGATTCGGTACGTGCGGTATAGGTAAAGTCAGTCATAGCTTACACGTCTCCACTAGCAGTTACACGTAAGATTTCTTCGATGCTTGTTTGTCCGCGGAGAGCTTTAATGAGTCCGTCCATTTGCATAGTCATCATTCCATTTTTAATTGCAGCGTTTTCAATATCTTCACTCGTAGCATTGGATACGATAGATTTCTGAATTGCTTCAGTATTGTCTAACACTTCATAAATACCAGCACGGCTTTTATAACCAGTATGGCTGCAGTTATCGCAGCCGTCTTCTTTAGCGCGCCAAAGTTTTAGGATACCTCTGTCATTAGTAGAAAGTTCAGAAGTTTGTGCCTTAGCTTTTGCAGTATTTGATTGACCAATTCCTTCTTGAAGTGCTTGTTTTTCAAGTTCATGCAATTGTTTCATACTCTCTGTGTTATTGAGTCCAAAAGCTTTTTTGAGGTCGCTAATTGTTGCCTCGTCGGGCTCATACGTTTCCCGACACTCTATGCATAATCGGCGGACAAGGCGTTGCCCGACAACAACACGTACTGTTGAGGCAATCAAAAACGGCTCAATACCCATATCTAAGAGGCGAGGCAGGCAGGTGGCAGCACTATTTGTATGTAACGTACTAAAGACAAGGTGCCCGGTTAACGCGGCTTGTACGCCGAGCCCTGCGGTTTCATTATCGCGGATTTCTCCCACCATAATAATGTTCGGATCTTGGCGTAGGAGTGCGCGTAGCCCGCTACTAAAGGTCATACCAGCTTGCGGGTTAACCTGTGTTTGATTAGCGCCTACAATCTTATACTCAATAGGATCTTCAACGGTTGAAATATTAACCGTCGGGCTATTAAGAATACTCAGCGCGCTAAAAAGGCTCGTTGATTTACCTGATCCGGTTGGCCCAGTTACTAAGATCATGCCATGTGGCTGAGAAATAGCATGCTTAATATTCTCAAGAGAACTACCCCAGTAGCCCAGATCTTCCAAGGTAAGTGGCTTGCCCCCTTCATTCAAAATACGCATCACAACCTTTTCTCCATCAACAATTGGTAGGGTTGAAACGCGTAGAGCAAATACTTGTCCGGCAAACCGAACTTTAAACCGACCATCTTGCGGTGTGCGGTGCTCATCAATCTTTAGGTTAGACAAAATTTTGATACGCGACACAAGTGATGAGAGCACTTTGCGCGGTAGTTTATTTGCTTCCCGTAAAATGCCGTCAATGCGGTAGCGAATAATGACAAAGTTTTCTCGAGGTTCAATGTGGATATCGCTTGCGCCAGACTTTACACCGTATTCAATAACCAAATTAACAGTTTGTGCAATCGGCGAATCTTCGGCAACGTCTTCTTCGCTGACTTCATCATCATCGCCACTTACTACCTCGTCGCTTTCGATGACTTTTGTAAGTTCATTACTAATATTCCCGCGATATTGCTCTAGGGCAGCTTGTATATGGCTGGCGGTTGCAATATGTAATTTGAAATTTGTCCCGAGCTGTTTTTGCAGGAAGCTTATTGTCTGCATGTCGTCCGGATCTTCCATGGCGAGCAAGTAGTTGCCATCTTTGTCTACATCAAAAACAACTGCATGGTATTGGTGTGCTACGCGCTCAGGGATTAATTTTAAGTGTTTGCGTTTTATGTCTTGTGGAGTTAAGTCTACAAATGGCACGTCAATTTCAGCAGCGTAGAGTTTTGTGAGATCTTTCTCGGAAATGAGACTGCTTCGTACAGCGATGTCCTGTAGCGGCTTTTTTTCTGATTTTACCTGGTCTAGAAGCGTCTTTAACTGCTCGGCAGTTACTTTGCCGGTGCCCTCTAGCAATTTCTCTACCAATGAGTCTGAGATTCGCATAACTGAAGCCTATTATATAGGAAAGCCACAAGCATTATAAGTCATTCAAATTATAAGGAGAAATTAAGATGTGGGTGGTATAATAGAAGTACCATTATTAGTTGTAAGACAGACATATCTTGAGGAGGGTAATCATGGCTGACGATAAAGCAAAGAAAACACAAACTGAAGGCAAGGCGAAAGCTTTAAATTTAGCGCTTGAAACTATAGAAAAGCAATTTGGTAAAGGCTCGATTATGAAATTGGGCGAACAGCATAACGTGCATGTAGAATGTACTCCAACGGGTTCTGTGAGTTTAGATATTGCATTAGGTGGCGGCCTGCCAAGAGGGCGTATTGTTGAGGTATATGGTCCTGAGAGTTCTGGAAAAACTACACTCACACTTCATGCAATTGCTGAAGTTCAAAAACAGGGCGGAACGGCTGCATTTATTGATGCGGAGCATGCGCTTGATCCTGCGTACGCAAAACGTATTGGAGTTGATGTAGATAGTTTGTTACTAAGCCAGCCAGATAAC
>CAYTIU010000043.1:0-5712 GCA_964438085.1 uncultured Candidatus Saccharibacteria bacterium
TGCCGCATAGCAACACTACTCCCCGAGCCTGTGCCACTGTCATGGCAGTCGTTACATTTTGTGCAAAAAACAATTTCTCAACCGACATTATCTGTGGTTTTGTATCCTTGATAATATCTGTGAGCTCCTCATAGATTGTTTGCAAACGTACCGCATGGTCTTCTTTTACCGGTGTCCTTATAACGCCCGCATCAACCAAATGTGTCTTGCCTTTTATAATTTCAATGACTCCAAAGCCTAAAATTCCTGTCCCCGGATCGATACCAAGAATTCTCATGCTAACACATCCATTTGCTCACCGTTAACACACACAACCTGGCCGTCTTCAAGCGCATAATATGGAAGATTCTGTTTTTTAAAATAAGCTACCATAGCAGCCGATTCATCGCCAAACCACTCAGAGCGATAATGCGGAGCAATATAAAATGGAACAAGATTAAGCCCCTCCCATATAATCGTATTGTCATACCCATCAGGTACCTCGCGTGGATCATCTCCATGCTCTGTGCCACGAAGTGATGGTGTCGCAATGATTGAGCCAGCGCTCGAACCGCCCAACACACACATGTCTTGCTTGAGAAGTTCTGGTAAGAGCATATCTAGACCGCTGTACCGCAAAGCCCTTCTCAAGGTAAAGGTATTACCGCCAGATAACCATACTAAACCGATATCCTGCAAAGCATCGTTAAGCTTATCTTTTTTACCAAAATAATCCCGCAGGTCAATCTCTTGAAATTGCAGCCCTATGGCTCCAAATTCTTGCTTCTTTTCAGCACTACTTTTTTGGCGCTCATCTGGCGGTAGATAATCTTTCGCATTATTGATAAAAATTGTTTTTCTACGTGAGCCGACTAATTGCAGTAAAGCATCTGTGTGATTGCCAAAATTCTGTGAAGATAAAAATAATCGCATCTATTTTTCCTGTATTAAAGCAAGTAGCTCATTATGAATCTTACCATTACTCATAATTGCACCGTTAATTGGCTGGTCATAACGTTGCTCATTGCCATCGAGATCAGTTACCTTCCCGCCAGCTTCTTCAATAATCAACTTGAGTGCTGCAATATCATGCGCGCCATCATGCATAAATATTCTCGCCTCAATTGCTCCTTCGGCTATTAAGCAACCCTTACACACACCCCCTGGAAACTCATTTACGTATATCTTTTTGTCTTCCAGTTTTGCCTTCTTTTCATCAAAAATTGCATCAGTCGCACCACTTGAACCCGCAATATGTATCCCAGGGCCCCAGACTTTCTGAGAAACTGCGATTTTTTCGCTGTTCCTAAATGCGCCCCTACCAATTTCTGCGGAATATTCATCATCGGTCCATGGATTATAAGCAATCGCTAAAACTGGCACACCGTCAACAACGAGTGCAAGAGAGAACATAGACGTTGGCACACGCATAATGAACGCCACCGTACCATCTATAGGGTCACAAACCCAGACGCGTTCACGGCCAGTCTCCCAGCTCGCTTCCTCGCCAATGACACCGTCTTGAGGAAACTCAGCCTGTACCCGCTCTATAAGCATGTCGTTTATGAGTGTATCTGCAATGGTTACCGGAGTCTTATCATCTTTTACAGTAATCTGCTGGTCTATCCTGTAATATTTATGCATGATATCGCCAGCCTCACGCGCCACTGAGCGAGCAAAAGCAAGTTCCTGTTCGTAGGCAGCCATACCTGCCTAACCTAACAATTCTTCGGGGATATCAAAATTTACATGAGTATTGACGACATCGTCTAGGTCTTCAAGCGCGTTCATCATACGCATAATCTTTCCAGCTGTTGCCTCATCGGTAACTGCAACCGTATTATTTGGCACAAATGTCTGTTCTGCTTCAATAACTTCAACACCAGCATTTTTGAGAGAGTCTCGCACAGCAGTAAGCTTCTTCGGGTCGGTATAAATAACTGATTCTTCATCTTCTTCCTGTATATCGTCAGCCCCAGCGTCAAGTGCCTGCAACATCAAATCATCGCCGCCGCCTTTTACGCGAACCATGCCTTTGCGGTCAAATTGAAAGGCAACCGCACCCTTCTCGGCGATGTTACCGCCGTGCTTACTAAAAGCAAGCCGTACTTCTGGATAGGTACGGTTCACGTTATCAGTCGCACATTCAACTAGCACTGCAACGCCGCCAGCACCATACCCTTCATACATAACCTCTTGAATTTGTGCGCCGCCAAGCTTACCTGAACCACGATCAATCGAACGCTGGATATTAGTGTTGGGCATATTAGCAGCACGTGCTTTTTCGATAGCAAGCGCCAGTGCAGGGTTCATATCTGGATCAGCGCCACCTTTAGCTGCAAGTGCTATCTGGTTACCGATCTTTGTAAAGACCGCACCGCGTTTTGCATCTTCAACTGCCTTACCGCGCTTAATTTTCGACCATTTATTGTGTCCTGCCATTACCAAAACTCCATCAAAATATATTGCTTCTTATCTGTTATTATAGCACATTACTTTCCCTTTTTTGAGATAGCACATATTTACTGATACTGGTTTTTAGTTCACAAAAATTATTGTTGGGTTTACAATAAAGAAATAAGTAACAGAAAGAGTGGGGATAAGACATGAAGAAAAACGAAAAAGGCTTTAGCGTCGTAGAGATACTAATTGTGCTAATAGTCGTTGGACTCATAGGGACTGTTGGCTGGCTCGTATACAACCGCCAGAATAACGAAACTCAAACTCAGGCAACAGAAATAAAGAAAGAGAAAAATAAAGAACAAGTGCAGGAGAAAGAAGCAAGAGCCCTCTTAAAGGGTACGTTTGGTGAAAGTGGTGACTTCGGCAGCCTACAAGCTGAAGGATATGCTACAGTAGCCAAGAGAAGCGAGGCATTCTGTGAACACAACTGCAAGCAGCACGATTACGTATTTTTTACTATCACAAAGGCTGAAAATACAAGTATTTTTAGTTATCTAAAAAATAATAGTGATGGTTCCTTTACTCAAGATAATGCAATAGGGATTGGGTGCATTGAAAATGATCAAATATCATATTCAAACAGTTCTGATTCTAAAGGTTTTCAAAATCTTATTATATCAAGCAAAGATACAGCAACTATCCTTTCGGCAACTGCTGACAAGCCAGTCGCACTAGAACTTGAAAAATTAAAATACACCAGTGGTGTTGGTGCTCCAGATTGTTATTCTCATTTTACAACTATTCAAGTTTTAGCTGACTAAGACAATTAAAATTACTGTTCTGTAAATATCGTAATCGTTCAAATAATAAAAATAATCGCAGTTAAACAAAAAAGCGACAGGGACACGTAAATGACTCTCCAGCATACTCTTAATACCAACATCACCCCAACCCAACCGGATTTAGGTGTATTCTTCATAGCGCCATAGGATCCAGAATTTATATTGAGATCAAGCGGCCCGAATGCCCCGACCCCCAAAACAGCTACTGAGTCGTGGCTACTAAAAAGTGGTATATTTTCTAAAATGTCTCCCCGACAGTAGCAGTAGAAATAACTTCTCTGCTCGATAATTCGCCAGCAACATTTCCGATAGCGTAAATTATTTTGGTACCACCAAACTCTATAGCTCCATACTTTGTATTCATTAAATCCACTTTCTTTTCCTTGCTGAAATTGACACAACCCATACACAAGGGAATGTAAGAAATGCTGCAACATACAAATAAAGAGAACTTTCGTTTAAGTCTGGGTTATTTTGCAGCTGCGCCCATCTACCTAACGTAATTAATCCGCATGCAATCAGGAATAAAATCAACCCAGTAGCCAAGGTAAAACTAGCTACGCTTCGTTTACCAATCTTGGTTGTTGAGTCTTTGATTATATCTAATTCTGTGCTGCCGGCACGATTCTCGTCATAGGCTTTCCAAACTCTGATACGCCGCTCTAACCTATTAATTATTTTAATTGCAGCCTGCCTTAGTAACTCTTCTTGAGCCGTATGATTAAATACTTTTTTATGAGTAATTATACGAATGCTGTCATGGTAAATTTCGATATCAAAATCTTTTATGTTATCAATGAGTGTTGTCATGATATGAGGCTGTAAAATGCTGAGAGCAAGTGACTTATATTCTGGGAATGCATAAACTTGAAAATGATTGTCAAAATCACCCTCTAGACTCAGTTTTGAATTCTTATCAAAAACATAACGCGGTCCGTGTATTAAAGAATCCGAAACATGACCGTCTATATAAATATGAGGAAGTTTCTTTGGTACTTTTACTTCAATACCTCGGAATTTTACATTATTTTTGTCTATAATTTCATCACCAATGTTATAGTGTAGTATACCTAGCGCTGTATTCAATGTACCATGCTTAACTTTTAACGGCCTGGTTAACCACCATATAATAACTACGCAGCTCACAGCAACTAATAAAATCATACTCATCAAAGCAAGTATAACAAAAAGAGTCGTGCACGACTCTTTAGTTTACATACTGCTACCCGTATATACTAGATGAGCAAAGTGTAACTATTGCAACAATTTTACAATTAGATTCTAACGTTTACGTGGCGGATTTCCAAAAATATTGAAACTAGCAAAACCACCAAGAATAGCCTTACCATATTTTCTTAGGCTTGGTTTACGAATCTCATCAAGCTCATGCTGATGAGTATCTTGTTGAATTTCTGCCATCTTTGTCATTACACGTTCTGCTGATCCTGGGCTTAAATCTTCAAGCATTTTTAATGCATCGGGGTTTGGCAGAACACTATCAGAAGCCCCGACCAAAGCAACCTTGCTTGCTAGATCCTCGCCACCTAAATCTACTGCGACCTCTTGCATAGCGGCTGAAAGGTGTCCACCTACTGCCTCCCAGGCTTGGGGAGTATCCGTTAGTTCTTGTTCTCTATCAAAGTTTGCATCCATATAAGATAAATTGTACAGCTATATTTAACAAATAGAAAGAGTCACGTAGGGTCATTGATGGGTCAAATTGGAGGAGTATGGTGGAAACTATTGCAACTAAATTAGCCGAGAATCCGCCAAACTTCTTGCCAACTTTTACACCGAGTGATTCGGTCGGGTAGCTTCTGAAACTTGTTCCAGCCATAATCACCAAAGATTATTGCATCGATACCAGATTCAGCAGCCAGCTTACAGTGCTCAAAACTATCATCAATTAGATAAGAAGCACCTATGTCGTTACAAATTTGTGCTTTGGCTGCTTTCTCATCATTGCCCCAAAGCGGTACAAAGTGAACATCACTGAAAATATCAGGATAGTGCGACTCTAAACTCTTGTGAGTCATATCAACTACACTTTGACCACGAGACGTAACAATAATTAATTCATATTTATCTTTTAACTTTTGTAATACTGTAATTGCACTATCTATCGGACTAAGATTTTCTTTGTACGGTGAGTGTGCAAACTCCTCATACATTTGCATCATTTTTTCAGAATCAACATTCCATATACGTTCCCAAAAATTATAAAAAGGTCCTTCGACACGGTAGTCTGCTTCTGTATGTTGAAATCCATAATGGTCATTCATGTACAACCGAACAGCAGTGTTCTCATCAAATATCGTGTCATCAGCGTCTACTGCAATAATTGGCTTGCTCATCAATGTTTATGATAGCAAAAAAGAGCCAATATGGCTCTTGGTTCAGATTTTCCCACTAGGTTCATCTGTAAGATCAAATTGGAGGGACCACTGGGACTCGAACCCAGGACACCCTGCTTAAAAGGCAGGTGCTC
>CAYTIU010000044.1:0-5657 GCA_964438085.1 uncultured Candidatus Saccharibacteria bacterium
AACACGTCAGACTGTAAATCTGATGGCTTATGCCTTCGTAGGTTCGAATCCTACACCCTGCACCAAACCAGAGGCTCGTCGCTATGATGAGCTTTTTGTTTGTCCAAACATCGTTATTTCTTAACCTCGTAAACCATAAGATTCTGAAAATATTCTACCGATGTTATAATTGTTTTATGAATAGGCAAGCACTAGACCACTCGGTGGATTTTATTAAATCGTGGCTTCAATTTCGCTATGAACGTGAAGAAGTTCCAGGCTTCGTCGTAGCAATCGCCCACAAAGGTAAGTTCTTAATGAATGAAGCTTATGGCTACGCTGATTTAGAGAAGAAAACAAAGTTAACACCTCAGCACATTTTCCGTATTGCTTCTCACTCCAAGACCTTTACGGCAACAGCACTTATGCAACTTCAGGAGCAGGGCAAATTGCGTATAGACGATTATGTGGTTGAGTATCTGCCTTGGCTAAAAAAGCACAATGATAAAAGGTGGCAAAAGGTAACAGTACGCCAACTTATGTCACACGGAGCAGGCGTTATTCGCGATGGGCTAAATGCTGATTACTGGCAATTGGAGCGACCCTTTCCTGACGAGCAAGAACTACAAAAAGAAATCCTACAAGCTGACCTTGTTATTGATACCAATACGAAACTTAAATACTCAAACTTCGGATACTCATTACTGGGTATAGTCATTGAAGCTGCTTCTGGCAAAACATATAACAATTATGTAACCGAAAACATTGTAAAAACATTGAACCTTAAAGATACTGGCTCAGAATACACGCCAAAAATAGATGGCAAGTTAGTAACAGGCTACACTCGGCGAGATGTTAACAAAACTCGTCTGCCAATAGCCCAGATTGATACTAAATCTATGGCAGCAGCCACGGGCTTCTACTCAACTACAGCAGACCTATGTGCGTACTTTACGGCTCACTTAATTGGCTCTAGTAAGTTGCTAGGAGATGAATCCAAAAAGGAAATGCAACGAGTTCAGTGGCACGCCAAAACACCTGGGCAGGACAATCACGAGGATTATGGACTCGGTTTAGAAATTGAACATCTGAAGAAACGTAGAACCATAGGCCACGGTGGTGGATTTCCTGGTCACATTACAAAGTCTATTGCTGACCCCAAAGACGAGCTAGTCGTCGTTGTCCTTACTAACTGCCTAGGTGGCCCGGCTAGTGCAATTGCTAAAAGTATCTACAGCATTGTTGATTACTATCAAGATAATATTTCTGATAAAAAGCCGAGACACGACATGGATAAACTCGAGGGTCGTTATATGAACCTATGGACTATAACTGATATTGTGGTTACTGGTGATAAGGTTGTAGCTACTTTTCCCGATACTTGGCAGCCGCTAATACAGCCTGAAGAACTTGAATATGTAAATGAAAATACACTCAAGGTAACAGAAACGGGTAGTTTTGATTCAGAAGAAGAACTAGTGCATTTTAAGCTTAAGAACGACGAGGTTGAGTCGATTAATTACAACGGCTCTACTATGTGGCCGGAGGCAGCTTGGCTTGAAAAGCAGAGACAAAGAAAGATTGTAGAATAAAACCCAAACCCGCAAACCCGCTAGGTGCTAGGCTCATGAATTGTCCTAAATGTAATAAATTGATGAGAAAAGTTCGTTGGGAGATTACGAATAATCTTAAAACCGGTAAAGATTTTAAAGAGTACGACAAGTTTACCTACGAATGCAAAGATGATGATATCTGGGTGACAACAGAAACTCCTGTGGCTGAAAAGCCTCAGGAAAAGTCCGCAAGATAATAGTACCTACATAGTAAATCAAGGTGACATAGGTGGAAATATTTCAGGAAATTATTTTTACGTAGCACCTGAATAACCATAGTAAAGATCGTTTGTTTTTGCCTATACTAGGCAGGCCAAACGCCATCTTAGCTCAGGAGCCGTGCACAGTTGCCAAAAGGTTGTGTTTGACCTAATATTTATCCCGCTCATAACTTTTTTATATCTGGATTCCTGTATATCTCGGGTTGTTTATAGGTTGCATCATCAGTTTGGCGCGCCAGCGCACAAAACGCACGCTCTTTCTTTGCCTTGCCTATACGGTAGTCATAAACACCTTTCTTATCGCCGGCATGTGGCTTCTGACGATTTACGCGATCATGTTTCTTGACTTATAAACAAGTCTATTGCTATAATCTCGAAATGGAAAAAGTTCGTAGCCAAGAGTATCCACCAGTCTTGTATTGGTTTACTATTAGTAAAACACCTGAAGGAGAAGCCCCTGAAAATATACGAGAGCAATGGATAGGGCTCAGACTTCCTGTCAGAGAGCCACTTCCTGCTCCTGATCTCATAGGGTCAGGCGTAGTCACAGGCACAGAAACTCCTTTTGAGAACCCTATACCGGTGCTTACTGCCGACTCAATAGTTGCGCTCTATACCGAAGGTAAATATGAGGCTGCGCAATACTGGGAGGGGCATTATCAGGAAGTGATGTGCGATTTTCTTATATTTGAAGCCCGAGAAGGCTTGATAGAGCCTCACGGCAGCCCAGCACCCAATACAACATTGCTTTAAACGAGAGAAAATAAGGGAGTAGTATGTTAGAATGGTTGGGTTATAGCTGTGCTTGCGCGCCATCTTAGCTCAGGGGTAGAGCATCGCCATGGTAAGGCGGGGGTCTCGGGTTCAAATCCCGAAGATGGCTCCATACAGGGCAAAGCGGCAATACTTGCAATTTACTAACAGATGTGCTACAATAAGAAATAAGGAAGAATATGGCAAAAAAAGGCGACAAACGAAAATTAATTGGACTAGTGAGTGAAGAGTCTGGTGAGCGTATCTATTATACGACTAAAAACACTATGAACACTCCTGATAAGCTTTCGCTTCGCAAATATAGCCCAAAATTACGTAAACATGTTACGTTTACGGAAACCAAGAAGAACTTGGGACGAAACGAAGTAAAAGGCCGCAAATAAGCGGTCTTTTTTCATGTACGCCGCTAAATAGCTTGTTCTAGCTTGCTCTTACTTTTGGGTGCGTGATATATCGAGTGCAGTATTAATAAGCTCTGCATGGCTCCATACGAGCGGTGCAACGCCTACTGGCTCGCTAGTTGATGGATTAACCTGCTCAGACAAAATACCGCTTGGTAATGTCTTAGAAAGCGTCCAATCGAGGTATTTCTTAGCTTTATCTACCTGGTGATTGCGGACATAGTACTGCGCCATCCAAAGTGTTGTTACAAACCACGGGTTTCCCATATATTGCGGGTCTGATGCAAAATAATTGTCTACCTCATAACGCGGAGATCCGCCTGATGGCGATTGGTCGAGCAAGATTTTCTCTACTTGTTCTACAGTATCTTCTATTTCGTTGCCATCAAAGAAGTTATTATGTGCAAACATCATCACGCCGTACAGGCTTGATATATCAATAGTATCGTCAAAGTGTAGCGAACCATTGCCCTGGAGCAGGTAGCCTTTTCTGAAAGCTTTACGCTCTTCGTTGTAAAAGACAGAGGTATTTTCGGCGATAAGCTCTGCGGCTTCTTTCCACTCGACCGCATCATCAGGAAAATCAAATTTTTCGGCGAATTCAGAGGCAACAAGCAAAGCTTCGTACGTACAAGCAGTCGTATAAGTGGTCGTTAGGAATTTTTCTTCCCATAAATCGTAGCTGGCGTGCGGTAGTCCAGTTTCGGTATCAATAAATTCAGCCATGAAGTTTGCCGCGGGCTGGACAAATGTACTGTAAAGATCGAGCACAAAAGCGTCGTCACCAGTAATGCTATGGTATTCGCCGAGCATAATAATAACACTAGCTGTTTCGTCTTCCTGGATTGGCAACTCGCGCCGATCACCATGAATCAGCGGGTGCCAGGTGCTTCCAATAGAACGATCGGGCTGGAATTTATGCTGTAAATAGCCATCTGGCGTAACAATATCGCGGCAGAATTTAAAGAAATTCCTGGCTTCGTCTTTATAGCCAAGGCGCAGGAGCGGCCAAATGACAAAGGCGCCATCTCGCGGCCATACGTAACTATAGTAATCACGACCGTAGTTGTAGATCGATGAGTCGCACGAAGCGATGATACCGCCACGCTTATCTGTGTGGGCTTTAATGACCAGAAGAGACTTCTTTACCATAGGCAAGTACTCAGGGTTGATGGTATCAAGTCTTGGCTTACCGACTGCTAGCCACTGCCCCCAGTACTTTCGCGTATTCTGAAGGCGCAGTTCAAGCCCATCATTTTTGATCTTCTCGTGGATATTTTCTGCACTGTACTGGGAATCTGCGGCAACAATCCAATAATCAATAGTTTTTTCCTGGTGCGGCTCAATACTACACACAAAACGAAGCACTGAGTCTACACCACCGTGCTCAACAGCGTTGTTTGATAATTCGCCATCTTCTGCATCTTTGTACGTACCTTCTTTGCCCTCAATACCATAATTACCGATAGAGAACTGGTCGTACGGAATGCCATCAGATAACTGCCCATAAATAAGCAGGCTGCAACGGCCTTTATAATCTAATAAATAATGTTCATCTGGAACGTAAAGCGCGGTATCCGCACGCCCAGCGCGAGAAATTTGAAACACCTGATGAATGAATACCCTAATATCCCGTGCTTGGTCAGCCTGGTTTTTGACCGTTATACGGCGGCACAGTGCGTTTACCTCGCTGTCGACGAAGTCGTTCGTAAAAAGCTCTACGCCGAGCGCCTGGTTACGCATTGTCACAACACTAACGAGCGCATCTGTCTCAAAATCAACAGAAATTTCCCATTCATCTCTATTTACCCACGAAAAAGCACCGTCGATCCAGACACCTATCTTATGATGGGCGCTTCGCGCTGTTGTCAGGTTATCTAGGCCAACATATGGATAATAGAAATCGTGCACGAGGCCTGACTCGTTTAATCCTACTGTTAAGCGCCCATTACCGAGCATGACTGGTCGAGCCATAAACCTATACCTCAATTCCTTTTTCACTTAATCGATACTTTATGTCGTGGTATGCGTTGATAAACGCGATAAATGCATCATACGGATTCTCGTACGGGCTAAAGTATGCATGGATATCACCATCATTAAACCACTTCGTACACATATAGTAAAAATGATCGGAGGTCTGTAGCCTTCGGTAATCCTCAATCAGCCCAAGGTCGTTGGTTGATAATATCCTGTCGTGCAGCTCGTATAGCGCATGGATAGACTGCTGCTGCATGCCATTGCCAAGCCAAGCGCTTAAATCACGCTCTGTGTCGGCCCAGGTGACCGTATGCGGCATATCTACGTAATCAACTGGTTCATAGGCGTCAATGGCGTCACTGACCGTCATAAAGGTGTTTCCAGGCCTCTCAAGCCATTTCTCGGGTAAATGATAGAGGAAATTAAAGATACCTGAATCGTCCCACTGGTGTTCGCCAAATGTTTCGTAGTCCATAAACAAGTTAAAGTTGCTGCCCTCATGGGTGTCATTAAGCCAGTGAGTAAACTTATCTGCGGTTAGCGGCCATTCAGCCCACCCCTGGTTACCAAAACGAAATGCGATATCGTCACTCAGTTTATAGTTTTTCATGAGAAGCTTGATGTTCTCAGTATAAGAGGGGCGATAGACAAAGTTTGGACTTCGCCAGTCTAATACCGGATCCCAGCCC
>CAYTIU010000045.1:0-5499 GCA_964438085.1 uncultured Candidatus Saccharibacteria bacterium
GTCATACAACTTGGCGCAGCCAGACAGCTATGGTGTAGCTGGTTTAGCTATTGCGCAATCTATTGTGGCAGGAGTGGAGGTAGCTATATTGAGCGTTATCATGGTTGCCAGGGATCATAAATTATTTGACCCCGATTTTATCAATGGCTGTATAAAAATAGTAGCGGCAACCGGGTTTAGCGTGATCGCAGGCTATATAATGATTTCATTCTTGCCGCTCAGTCTTGGCGATACTGGTTTTGTAACACTCGTGACAAAGTTTATGGCGATAGCAAGTGTAACTGCAATCGTACACATACTTGTTTCGGCGCTTATGGGCCTTGAGGAGGCCACGCCAATTTTCCGTTGGATAAAGCAGGTTATTTTCCGACCAATTAAGTTACAGTAGTACAACTTTAGGCTACCTCTGTTATAATAGTTTCGATGAAGTTAGAGAATATTCGGAACTTTTGTATTATTGCACACATTGACCATGGCAAATCGACGCTCGCCGACCGTTTAATGGAGATGACAAGCACTGTTGAGAAGCGCAACATGAAAGCGCAGCTACTCGATAAGATGGATCTTGAGCGAGAAAAAGGTATTACTATAAAACTTGCGCCGGTAAGAATGGCATATAAAGGCTATGAACTTAATTTGATTGATACGCCCGGCCACGTTGATTTTAGCTACGAAGTTTCCAGGAGCCTTGAAGCGTGTGAAGGAGCCTTGTTGGTTGTTGATGCAACACAAGGTATTCAAGCACAGACACTTGCAAACGTATATCTAGCGCTAGCGGCTGACCTGGCGATTATCCCAGTACTTAATAAAATTGACTTGCCTGCAGCAGATGTAGAGCGCGTGAGTGCCGAAGTGATAAATTTATTGGGCTGCAATAAAGAAGATATACTGCATATTTCTGCTAAAACCGGGCAGGGAGTTGATCAAGTGCTGGAGCGGATTGTAGATGATATTCCAGCACCGCAACAGTCAGAAGCCAAAGAGACCAGGGCGCTTATATTTGACTCATACTACGATGATTACCGCGGCGTTATTTTATACGTACGTGTGTTTGATGGTGAAATTGCGAAAAATTCGCAGATTAAAATGTTTGCAACCCAGGTCTCAGGCATTGCCCTAGAAGTCGGTGCTTTAGCGCCGGACATGCAACCAAAAGATACAATTGGTACTGGAGAAATTGGCTATATTGTAACCAATCTAAAGACTACCCGTGAAGCAAAGGTTGGTGATACAGTTACACTTGCTAAGCAACATGTAGACACGCCGCTTCCTGGATATAAAGATGTAAAACCGTTTGTATATGCGGGGTTTTTCCCAGACAGTAATGAAAATTATCAATTACTTAAAGATGCAATTGAAAAGCTTTCACTAAGTGATTCTGCGCTACAGTTTGTGCCCGAGAACTCACCTGTACTTGGGTTTGGTGTACGAATTGGTTTCTTAGGGTTGCTACATATGGATATTATTCGCGAACGGTTAGAGCGTGAGTATAACCTTGACTTAGTTGTCACAAACCCCTCAACTGATTACCAAATAACACTTTTAAACGGTGAAGAAGTAAATATAAAAAGTGCCAGCGAATTACCTGACCCTGCAAAAATAGAAGAAATTCGTGAACCATGGATTAAGGGCGAAATTGTGGTGCCGGATAGCTATGTTGGAAGTGTTATCCAGCTTATCTCAAGCAAGCGTGGCATTCATAAAAACTTAAGTTATGTTGATGCCCGGGCACTCGTGAGCTTTGAGGCGCCACTAGCGAATTTGCTGACAGATTTTTATGACCAACTAAAGAGTGTCACGTCTGGCTACGGATCATTTAATTACGAACTTGATAACTACCGGGCAGAAGATCTCGTACGACTTGATTTCTATGTGGCGGGCGACATAGTTGGCGCGCTGAGTGTTATGGTACATCGGAGTGAGGCGCAAGGTCTTGGGCGCGAAACAGTGCAAAAACTTAAAGATGTGATTCCCCGCCAGAATTTCCAAGTTGCGTTGCAGGCGGCAATTGGTGGTAAGTTCATCGCCCGCGAAGACGTATCTGCATTTCGTAAAGATGTTACTACTGGTCTATATGGCGGCGATGTATCGCGTAAGAAAAAAGTACTGGCTAAACAGGCAAAGGGTAAAAAGCGTATGAAGAAATTTGGTAAAGTTGAGATTCCAGCAGAGGCATTTACTGTCATGCTCAAACGTGATTAACCATAACTAGCAAGAATATATCTACGGTCGTATACTTTAAGTTATGACGCAAAAGCTACCGTATCACTTTGAGTGGGTGAGAAATAGGAGACCTGACTCACGGGACGATTTCTTTCCGCTTACATATGATGTAAATACAGAAATGTTTACCATCGCTACAAAAGATGTTGCACTACATGAGTTTGATCTATACACATTTAATTATCTTGAAATGGGGCTTAGTGGGAAAGGTATAGAGATTAACGATGCTCTTAAATACCCTGCATTACTTCCAGTTATAGGCAATGTAATACTGGGGCCAAAGCTACATGAATTTGCGAAAGAGTACCCTCAAGAAATTACAGATACCGCCAATATTATGCGTACGGCATTCAGTTCTTTCTTAGAAGATCCAAGCCAAGTTGATGATATGGGCGGCCATTTAGGGTTTGCGGCAGGACTGCGTCGGGACGAAGGTATTCATCTGCAAGTTATGGGTAATTGTGCCTGTATGGGACCGGATCCAAACGGTATCTTTCCTAGCCGATTTGAAGAAGGCTTTGCAGAGTACTTTCTTCATAATGCTGACTCACAAGCTCAACGAGCAAGTTTATACGCTGGTATTGGTCACATTGCTCGCCTTGCGAGCGAACAGCAGTCGTAAATAATTAATTTTTCTGATATAAATAGGGAATGAGTAATCTTAAATACATAGACGAGTTTGAAAAAATCTTACAAAATTATCGCGTATCAGATGAGGGTTGCCAGATACTCAAGGAGACGAAGTTAGTCCTATTTGTCGGGCCAAGCTCAAGCGGTCGCAACACAATTATTAATGAATTATTAAAGTCTGGAAAATATCATTCTATTGTTTCTGATACGACTCGAAAGCCACGAGAGAATAATGGCGTACTTGAACAAGACGGAGTAGAGTATTGGTTTCGAAGTGAGGAAGATTTATTACAAGATCTGCGTAACGGATTATTTCTTGAAGCGGCTATCATTCATAATCAGCAAGTATCAGGCATTAGTATGCGTGAATTACAGCGAGCTGCAAATAATCAGAAGATTGCTGTCAACGAAATTGAAGTTGTGGGTGCTGATAATATCCACCAGGCAAAACCAGACACCGTATTTTTATTTGTAATCCCTCCAAGTTTTGATGAATGGATGGCACGCATGTCTGCTCGTAGTATATTGCCTGAGGACGAGATACATCGTCGACTCACAAGCGCTGTAGAAGAAATAACGATAGCGCTTGATAGAGACTTTTACCACATTGTAGTTAATGATACTTTCAAACAGACAACAAAAAAAATTGAAACACTTATAGAGTCTGGTTTCGATGGTGTTGAAGACCAGGTGCATAACCGTGAAATTGCGGCCAAGCTACTTGGAGATACAAAACAATACCTATCTCAGGCTGCGTAGTTAGCACTCTTGAGTTTTGAGTGCCAAAGCGGTATACTAAAGCCATGACAGAGCGACAAAAGCAAATACTCTTTGCTATCGTTGAGCAATACGCTGAAGTAGCAGTGCCAGTTGGTTCAAGCTTGCTTGCGAAAGTATTTAAGGTGAGTTCAGCAACGGTTCGGGCGGAAATGGCAGAGCTAGAGCGGGCGGGCTTTATCATGCAACCGCATACGAGTGCTGGCCGTATCCCAACAGATAAGGGCTACCGATTTTATGTGAATAATTTGAACGAGCAAGACCAGCCTACTTTGGGCGATAGCCGTGCTGAGCGGGCTTTGACAGCACGTGTAGAGGGTGGCGGCTTACCTGAGCGCACCATTCGAAATGCAGTAGATACGTTAGTAGAACTAACGCACAATTTAGGGCTGGCAACTATTGGCAATCAATTGTACATGAGCGGGCTTTCAAATTTATTTGGGCAGCCTGAATTTATACATCGCGACCAAGTGCAGCAAGTTGCGCAGCTCCTTGATAATCTCGAGCCATGGCTACGCGAGGCAGCGCCTAACGAGCCGTTAAGCGTATATATTGGTGATGAAAATCCGATTGGGCGTACTGCTGGCGTGAGCCTTATTATTAGCAGGTTCCGTAGCCCATATAGTGAACAGAGCTATATTGGCACACTAGGGCCAACTCGCCAGAGTTACCGTGAGGTTATGATGTATGTCCGCCGGGCTGGCGAAGCGTTAGAGGAGGTATTGTATGAGCAAGGATAAAAAAACTACCAAGAAACCTACACAGCCAAAAGCTAACCCCAAAGAAGATGCACTGCAACAGCAAGTTGTAGAGTTAACTGACGCGTTACAGCGTGAACGTGCCGATGCAGCGAACATTCGCCGCCGCCATGAAGAACAGATTGCTGGTTTACGTACAACCGTAAAAGCCAGCGTTGTGCGTGACCTGCTGCCGATTATCGATAACTTGGAACGAGCTTTGAAACACGTTCCAAAGGAGCTTGAAGACAATGACTATGTTAAGGGTGTCCAGGCAGTTGTGAAGCAGTTTGAGAAAACACTTTCAGATATTGGCGTAGAACGTATTGCTACAGTAGGCGCTGAATTTGATCCTAAGTATCACGAGGCGATTTCTATGGAAGAAGGTGATGGTGACACAGAAACTGTGTGTGAAGAACTACAGTCTGGCTATAAGATTGGCGATGAAGTGATTCGCCATGCGATGGTACGGGTGCGATCGTAATGGCGCGATACGGTACTCCTGTAAGTATTTCTGAACGGCAGAGCAAGTATTTTGTTGAAGATCATATTGGTAAATCCCGTGCACTTGACCTATATGCGCTTAACCAGGAGCTTACTATAGATTTAAAATCGCCTTGGTGGGATCTTCGGCAACGGTTGAACGAGTCCCTGGGTATTGTTGCTGTGAGAGAAGATCTATCTGCGTGCATGGCAGAGCGTATTAAAGAGTGTTACCCTCCAGAAGAGTTTAATACGTGGTAGTGTTCCACGGAAAAGTGGATTAGCACTCTTGACATGTGAGTGCTAGTTTTTTATGATAGAATAGAATTAGCACTCAAACATGCTATTTGCTAACGGAAAGGGATAATATAACTATATGAGCAAAATTATTGGAATCGACTTAGGTACTACTAACTCTGCGATGGCAGTGATGCAGTCTGGCAAGCCAGAAATTATCGCAAATTCAGAAGGTAACCGCACGACACCATCAGTCGTTGCAATCAACAAAAACGGCGAACGTCTCGTTGGCCAAGTAGCTCGTCGCCAGCAGGTGACTAACTCAAGTAACACTATCTACGAAGTAAAGCGCCTCATCGGCCGCAACTTTAGCGACAAGGAAGTCCAGCGCGACCTCAAGCTCATGGGTTAC
>CAYTIU010000046.1:0-613 GCA_964438085.1 uncultured Candidatus Saccharibacteria bacterium
TAGTATTTCCTCGTGTTTCAGTAGTGCAGGTTTCTGCTGCAGATGCGCTGGAACTCAATGCAAGTGCTGAGGCACCCACCGCTACCATTGTGGCAAGTTTTCTGTTTTTTCTGAGTATATCGCCAATACGCTGGGCAACCCCGATAACCCGTTCTTCCGGGTTTATCTGCTGTTCTGGTACATACCCATGTTCAACTTGTTCGACTTGTTCGATCTGTTCTGAGACATAAGGCTGCTCACTAATAAAAATTGATTCATTATGCGTATTCATAGTAATCTATCACCAAAGTAATATCTTACTATTATACCTGATTATTTACAAAATGTCAATTTATTAGTTATTTAACAGTTCTCCAGTCTTGGGGAACGTGAAGCCAAACGTACTGCCCTTGCCTTCTTGGCTTTTAAAGATAACCGCTCCGCCCTGGGCAATCACTACTTTCTTTGCCATAAACAACCCCAAACCAGTACCGTCCGGGCGAGCTTTTTTAGCGTTATTTGCCCGATAAAACTTCGTAAATAACCGCGGCTGGTCGCGCTTTGGCACCCCTAAGCCGGTATCTGTTACCAAAAACTCCACAAGTGGCGCGATATCTTTAATATCTGTTAGTCC
>CAYTIU010000046.1:623-5327 GCA_964438085.1 uncultured Candidatus Saccharibacteria bacterium
TGCACCTCTATAGCTCCTCCTTGCGGAGTGTAATAAATGGCGTTATCTATGAAATTCATGATAATTTGACGGGTTTTGGTCTCATCAAGCATCAAAGCAGGGAAGTTGGCGGGTTTTTTATATGTAAGCGTCAAGTCCCGCGCTTTTGCTGCCTGCACCAGTTGCGCCACCTCTTGTTCTACCACTGTTGCAAGGTCAGTCGGCGACCGCTCTATCACAAACTTACCACTTTTGAGCCTCGAGACGTTTAAGAGGTCAGAAATAAGGTACGTCATACGCTGTGAGCTCACATACGCCTGTTCTAGCATCTCTTGCTGCTTGGGCGCTACTTTGCCCACATCGCCCTCTACCAGCATACTCAGATAGCCCTTGACACTTGTAAGCGGTGTTCTAAGTTGGTGGCTTGCCATACTAATGAAATCGTCTTTGGTAGCATCTAGTTCTTTGAGCTTTTCGTTGGTTCGACGCAGTTTCCGGGTGGCATCATCGACCTTTTCCTGCAAAGTAATGCTAAAATTCTGGATTTCTTCAAATCTAAGCGCGTTTTGGATAGCAATTACCAGTTCATCAGCGATAATTTCAAGTATCTTGATATCTTGCGTACTATACTGGTTGCCGCTCTTTTTTGGACCCAGAATCATATAGCCGAGTGGCTCCTCTGATGCACTTACCTCTGATTGTAGCCGGGCAAGCAGGGCAATATTATTCTTGATAAGCAGTTCGTGTAATTGTGGATTTTCTGCCTCAATATCATCGGTATCGATCATTTTTAAAGATATGTGAGTAAGTTTTTTGATTTTCTGGATATCTTGATTATTTGGCTTTTTAAAGTGTCGCCCGATATATCGAGGTGCGTACGTACTACTGTCAAATAAGCAGAAATACATCTGTTCACACTTTATATTATCCTCTATCACCTGTGCAGAGTGGCGCAACAATATCCCTGTCTCTATATTGCTAATAACTGTTTTGTTAAGCCGGTCTAAAAAAGCCTGCGGATCATACGCATCGCGATAAAATAACCTGTTTGTAATCTTGTCGAAATAACGCTTCAAATAAGGAGCTGTCGTGATAACTATAAGCGCCGCCATAAGCGGTACAATGTCTTCCCAGGCACGTGAATTTGTCGCTGTAAACAGAATACGCGTGATGATAAACACAGTTGCGGCATATATAGCAATTGCGACTGCCACAAGTAACAGATACGTTGCAGATCTTGCTAAAATAAGCCTGATATCAAACAGTTTGTGCTTGGTAATGACATATACTAGAGCGAAAATCAGTATAAGCGTTGATAGCGGGCCAACGTCAATCAGGGTATAGCTATTAAAAACTGCTGGTAATATTGCATTTGTAATAATACTGATACCAATAGTTGCAAGGGCACCATAGAAGATAACCTTGATTCTTTGCTTTTCTAAGCCACTCGTTGTACGCATACCAACTACCAGCGATTGGAAGATCATTCCAGCGCTCAGGGCAAACACAAGAAAATAAATCGGCGTTAAAATCCCAAACTCGATAACAGATACACCACTTTCAAATGTAACATCTGAGACGACATACGGTGTCAGTGCAAGGAGCGAAATAAGAGCAAAAATGGTAGATATTTTTTTTCTATACGCTGAAAACCGACTTTTCACCAACGTAAGCAAGAAGTGGTTGAGCACTATAAGAGAAAGGCACGAGAACAAGAATAACAGATGATTCGCCCACAAAACGTATTCCAGCGACATACTCTCAACGTTACTAAAGAAGTTCGAGATAACCCACCCTGCAACAGATACTGCAAAGACTGCAAATGACTTATTGAGCTCTGTTTTGCTGTTTCTGAGTAGCACAACAGAGGACAACACAATTAATGCGATTGCCGCCACGGTATTTATAAGCAAAAACACAGTATGCACTATACATACAGATTATAGAGCAAATTCTTAAAACTCAAATATGCTTATGTTAATAACTTGTCTGAGGATTCAGCCCAAGCTTAGAACGTATGGCTATTGTTGCCATCGACTTAATTGCGCTTATTTTCTGATGTTTGATAATTCGTGACTCACCAGTCATAGCATCAACCGAGAGAACATGTGGCGAGTATACTGGTTCTGGCCTTTTATTTTGTTTGCCGACAAGATGCAGCATTGCCTGTACAGCCGCAGTTCCAGCAGCAATTGCTACGCCTGGCGCAACAGATGGAGCCGACTTTTCGCCAGCCGCCACTGCTTTAAAGGCATTAAGATCTACATACGGAGGTAAATATGGCACCCAACGTTCTAGTGGAACTTCTGCCGCACGTATTTCTTCAAGCGGCATACTTTCGTCTAATCCAAGCTGTTTTTCTAGAGTACGCCCCTGCGGATGGTACGAGGTAACAAGTGTCCCAAAACCAACATTAAGTGCCATAAGGTTTGGAATCTCTTGCTCACGCGCTGCCCGCGCTAAAGCTACCCCGATATCAGGTATGGTAAACTCTGTCTCATCAATAAGCAGATCGCTTCCTTCGGTAAATTCTGCTGCATTATCGTACGTTATACCGTCTGTGTATGTTTTTACGGTGATATCTGGATTGATTTTTGTAATGTAATCACCGACCGATAGTGCCTTGTTTTTTCCTACTGTTTCGCTGGTACACGCAGCCTGGCGATTGATATTTTCGGCCTCAAACTCATCTGGATCAGCCAGCCGTATTTCACCTACACCAAGACGTGCCAGCTGCAATGCAAGCATACCGCCATCACCACCAGCACCAGCTACTGCAACTGTGGAGTCATTTAATGCCTGCTGCTCTGCACTTGATATAAAACCAAGGTTTCGTTCAAATCTAATATCATCAGCTCTCATAATTTTCTCCTCTGTCGTACTACTGTTCAACACGATTTGTCAGGTATGCATCGTAACAGCCAAGACCTTTATGTTCTTGCACACCCTCAAAAAATGCTTTCATTAAAGCTGATGAGTGACTACCTGGCTTTACGAGATTTACGACATTATGCGGGTCAATTTGCACTGCCCAGTTTTCAGATTGATATTCTTCTGTGTAGCGTAGATCAGATAGTTGCTCATACGGGAATTCCATTCTGTCATACATGCGCTTTACTGAAGGGTCAATAACAGCGTATACCGGTTGTTTTTGCTCTGTAATACTCCATGCAGCCATAGCACGAATCATAGCCAAAGACACAGCCTTACGAGTTATCTTTTTATCAGCGTGTCGCGCAATAACTCGTGATGTTTCTACGCTATCTACTTCGGCTGGCCGGTCAGCAAAGACATCTGGATATATTCTTTCCGCCGGCAATAGATCATCTGTATCTCGTTTAATAATCAACCGCGATGTACCTACTAACCGAGCTTCTCCATCTACGCCCTGGTTTTCATATACACCAAACTGTATTGATCTTTTATCATCTTCGTCTGCCTCACCGCCATCTTCATGCCGGCTACTTTCAGGTAAGAAACCCATCTCGTCAATATATACATTGGCTCTTAGTACCCGTGCAGCGTGCCACGCCTCGGTATCAACTACCTCGTTTGTGGTTGCTAGTATACCTACATAAAAGGCTGCTGATTCGCGACCCTGAAAAACTTCTGTTTTGAAATGAGGGATTACCTCATTTATATCTTTTTCTTGACGTTGTTGAGGTGTAATATGAAGATGTTCTGCAATCTGAGACTCTTCTTGAACGGGCATTAATTCTGACATTTTGTTATATTACCATTTTATTTAATATTTGTCAATCTAGTTTTCTATTTGAACACAAATAAAAAATACTCGACAAAGCCACTTGCAGCTAAAGTAAGCCAAAAAGTGAATCAGTCGAGTATTTGTCTGCTAAATTACATCCTTGTTGCCAAGGTATAAGTACATTATACTACAGATGTAAGATAAATGCAAGAAAACACAAACGTTATGACCAAAGTTGCTGTTGTTGAAGATGATATAGCGCTGCAAAAGATGTATGTATACAAGCTCGAGCACGAGGGTTTTACAGTGCAAACTGCTAATAATGGGCAGCAAGGCTTAGCGCTCGCAGAGAAGTTCCAGCCAGATATCATGCTACTTGACCTGCGCATGCCGGTTTTAAGTGGTGATAAGATGCTTGAGCAGCTCCGTCAAACAGATTGGGGAAGCAATATCCGGGTGATTATACTCACCAATATCAGCAAAAGCGAAGCGCCAAGTACGCTGCGGTTTCTGAGCGTGGATCGTTACATTGTCAAAGCTCACACCACCCCGGCTGACGTAGTACACGTTATCAAAGAAGTCCTAGGAATCAAGGTTAGATAAAGTATCAACATAATGCTACACTAACCGGTAAGGAGCATTATCATGACCAAAATTGCTATAGTCGAAGATGACCCCGCCATTTCACAGATGTACCGCATCAAGTTTGAAGGCGAAAAATATCAGGTTGAAACTGCAGAAAATGGCAAAATTGGACTTGAAATCATCAAGCGCATGAAGCCGGATATGGTGCTTTTGGACGTGATGATGCCAGAGATGAACGGCGATGAAGTCTTGGAAAAAATGCGCGCCAGCAACTGGGGTAAAGATATAAAAGTGATCGTACTTACTAATATGGGCGAACAGGAATTATCACCTAAAATTCGTGAACATGGTGTCTGTGCAGTAATCTTAAAAGCCGATATGACACCGCGCCAGGTTGCTGAAATTGTTAAAAAGCACCTTGACGCATAGCTCTG
>CAYTIU010000047.1:0-5047 GCA_964438085.1 uncultured Candidatus Saccharibacteria bacterium
GCTAACCGTTTTACTGGCTCTAATATGGCACACCAAGGCACAAAGTTTGATCATGCCGAAGAAAGGCGTGGCTACTTTATCTGGCTCGATAATCTCGAATTTTCGCTGCTTAAGATTCCGCGGCCAGATATGAATTTTGTTTTACGGGTGCCAGCAGATGTTGCGCAGCAACTCGTCGATAAAAAAGAAGCCCGCAGCTACACCGACAAAAAGCGGGATATCCACGAGGCTGACCTAAATCACCTGCAAAAATCCGTTGAGGTATACGATGATTTATGTAATATGTTCCCGAAAGACTTCCAGCGTATTGATTGCGTGAGAAGCGGCGAACTTATGAGTATAGAAAATGTGCAAAAACTGGTGTGGGAGAAAGTAGAGGCTATGGTGCCAAAGCCAACAAAGAATACGCCAAAGAAACCAAAATCAGGCGACATAAACCCGTATGTCGAAAAAACAGATAAGGGTACGGAGATCACTGCTGCCGGAAAAGACTTTTTAAAGCAAGCTGTTACCAATACTGAAGGCGATGTATACGGTTTTAGCGATAAGCTCAGTTCGACTACAATTGCTGCTGCCATGGCTCGGCTTTCGCGCCGCGGCGACGATATGCGCGTTACGATTCTTGATGAATTCGCACATGCCATGGACAAGGACGCCCAGCTTTTGCAGCGTGTTATTACTGCATATGGCGATGATTCGGTGCAACAGCTCGTAGGGCAACATATTGTCGTAGAAAATGCCAGCAACCTCTTAACAAAGAAGCTCGAATGGGGGCGGCTTGCAGCGTACCTAGAACAGTCAACCCGGTATATTTACTTTGACCAGAAAGATAAAAATGGTAAATTTAAGTACTTTACGCCGACAAATTTTGATAAAGCTACTGCAACAACATATGAATCTGCAATGGATGCGATATTCAAGCTCTATTCTGCGATGGTACACGAACTGACAGAATACGTACAAAGAAAGTCAAAAACTCCTGAGAAAGAGCGCGATGGGGCATGGCGCAGCGCAACACGTGCCCAGGCATGTGACGCTATCCGTCCCGTACTGCCTGTGGCAACTAAATCAACAGTGGGCATTTTTGCCTCTGGGCAAGCACTTGAGAGCCTGATTATGCACCTTTTAAGTGACGAGCTCGTTGAATCCCGCGAAACTGGACAAAAAATACTTGCCGAAGCCCGAAAAACTATCCCAACATTCCTAGAGCGAGCCGATAAGCCAGAGCGCGGCGGCGCGACGATTGCATACCGCGCAAACACTAGGAAAGCCGTAGCTGAACTTGCACAGAAATCACTACCAAAACAATACGCACAGCCATCAGAAACCGTGCAGCTAACAGATGTTTGGCCGCGTAATGAGCTCGATGTCGTACCAGATATGCTCTACGAATTCAGCAGCCTCTCGTTGCAAGAGATCAGGGACGAAGTGACTAAATGGCCGTATGATAAAAAAGCCGAGGTACTTAAGAGTTATATGGGCGAACGCTTAAATCGGCGCCATCGCCCCGGGCGCGCACTCGAGAAAATCCATTACAGCTTTGATTTGCTGTGTGATTACGGTATTTTCCGTGATTTGCAGAGGCACCGCATGGTTGATGATCTTGCCTGGCAAACACTCACGCCACGCTACGGCTACGATATACCGCAACTTGTAGAAGAAGCAGGACTTACCGAATTGTTTGAACAGTGTTTTGAAATTAGCTTGAAACTCCATAGCTTCTTGCAGCAAGCCGGTTATGAAACAGAGGCTCAATACGCCACGTTGCTTGGCCATAATATGCGCTGGAAGATTACCTATAACGCCCGCGAGGCGTTCCACTTTCATGAGCTTCGCACTGCGCCACAGGGGCACCCGGGCTACCGCAAGCTTGTACAACAGATGCACAATACCGTAGCAGACGTCCATCCTTTAATCGCAGAGGCTATGATATTTGTGAACCAAGGCGAAGACGAAGAGCTTACGCGCCTCGCCGCCGAACGCTACACCCAGTTTAAGCTCTCTGGACTGTCTGAGTAAGCTTGTTAGCTATTAAAGTAAAGACTTGACACAGGCTGTTTGATGTAGTTGTATAGATGTATGGTATCCACTAATGCAATCGCAGCGAAGTTCGTCATTCTCGGCTTAGGGCTGTGTTTTGCTATGGTTGAAGCCAAATAAAACCAAACACACGCCCGATAACCAGACAGGCTTCAACCAAACAAGCCTGTTTTTTATTTATAACCTCATTAAATAACAATTGAAAAGGATTAAAAATTATGGCAACCTGCGAAACATTATCAAATGACACCGGCGAACACAAGTTTCCTTTCACGCCAGAAATAATACGGGAAGCAATTGGCCTAGAAGTAGATCCAGAAACCCTCACCACAGAAGAATGCTACCAAGTTGAGCGCTGGGAACACGTCAAGGATATGCCCCAATCAGACTAGAATAACACTTCTTATTATCTATAAATATACACTATTCTATAGATTAACGCTGTTAAATTTCTTACAAGCATAACCACTATGAAATACATTGAACATCTTACAATACCGCCGTCAGAAGACGCCCGAACACATGAAAACCAAGAAAAATTAACCGAGCACCTTCCACTCGGCGCTATTCGAGCTACTCTCGAGGAGCTAGAGGGCACCAAGCATTATGACAAGGCTGTATTTTCTGCGGCAGATTATATAGCTAACTCTGTCCATAAAACGCTTATTTTCAAGACAGATAAAGAAAATCCTGTGCCGCTCACGCCAGAAAATATTCAGCAAGACCCAACAACTAACTGCTATGGCTTTACGGTTATTCAGTCGGAGTGCATGAGTGCAGCGGGTATCCCACATTATGTGGCATTTATGAACAACCACGCGTTAACAGTAGTGACTGGCTCTGGCCAGAAAGAGCCATGGATTATTGATCCGCTTGCGCCACAGATGAACGCGCCAATCAACCGAAGGGTGAGCCATCTCGACATACAAACTATTGATCAAGATATTGAAAAATATGGCAGAGGCTCCACCCGCTTTTATAGTCGTGCATTTACGCAACAACTCTCAACAGATAAGTCATTTGAAGAACTTGTAGCCTACAACCCATGGCTCAGCTGCTCCTCTGGAAAGAGTCGCAGCCATCAAGTAAGTCACGATGTGTATCAATCTTCTATCTGTGGTTCGTCAGATGAGATACTTATTATGAACCTGTTCGACCCTGAAGAGGGTCGAACAGCACTAGAAGCTTATAGTGCGCTCAAAGTAGCAATACAGACTGATAAGCGTGCTGATGCTTACAGGGCATTCAAAAAGCTTGGGCGATACTATCCAGATATCGATATCCGCCAGAAACCACACGATCTGACAAAACTGGCGCAGGAACTTGGCTCGGTAGGCTGCGTTGGCATGGCAAAACGGGTAGTTGACGGTTCAATGGAAAGCTTTACTTCCAGTCGCGACCCCCGAATTAAGATTTGGCAGGCAGACTTATATCGGTCGCTTGGTAACGTGGCACATAACCCGTACATGGTGCAGGAGGCACTCGACATCTATAAAAGCGTGCTTTCGGCTACCAAATATCCAAAAATTGTCGAAGCTAAACTTGAAAAGGGCAAGAGACAGCTCGCCCGGCTACTTGGCAGTCACGCCTTAACGACGTAAAAATGCTTGCACCAATCTGTAAAATACGCTATAATCAGCCGTGTTACCAAAGACAGTGGCTGTTATTTATTGTGTAGATAACTTAATCGTGCCACCGAGGTGCATCAACAAACATCGTTTTGATTTTGAGCACAATCTCGTTTTAAGTCTTTGGGCAACCAAAGGCTTTTTTAATGCAAAAAACCTGGTCATTTGATCGCAGGTCGAAGGTTTTTAACGAAAAGAAGGAAGTAACATATGGCTTTAACAAAAATACAGAAGAACGAGGTAATCGCTGAAGTAGCAGAGCTACTAAGTTCCTCTAAAATGACAGTGGTTGCCGCATATCAAGGCACCCCTGTAAAAGCTATGCAAGAGCTTAGGCGCCAAGCCAAGGAAAACGGCACCCAGATAAAGGTTGTCAAAAACCGCTTGGTTATCAAAGCATTGCAAGGTAATGACACATTTAAAAATGCAGACACCTCAGGCCTTGAGGGAATGCTTCTCTACGCGTTTAACGCTGAAGACGAAGTTGCTCCCGCACAAAGCCTCAATACTTTCGCAAAATCTAATCCAAATATCAAATTTGTGGGCGCTTACGGCGCAGACGGCGCATTTATTACCGCCGAAGACGTTAAAGCACTCGCAGAGCTCCCAGGTAAGAATGATCTTATCGCCCAAGTTATCGCAACGCTCGCGTCGCCACTCAATGATGTGGTAAGCGGCCTGTCTGGCAACTTGCACGGGCTTTTGGATGGAGTAGAAGCGAAAGCTGCTAACTAAAGAAACTAAGGAAGGAATAATTCTATGGCAGATCTCAAAAAACTTGCAGAACAGCTTACCGGCTTGACTGTACTAGAAGTAAACGAACTAAAAACTATTCTCAAAGATGAGTATGGTATTGAACCTGCAGCAGCAGCTGTAGCAGTAGCAGGTCCAGCAGCTGGCGGTGACGCTGGCGCAGCGGCAGCTGACGAAAAGAGCGAATACGACGTTGTACTTAAAGACGCTGGCGCTCAAAAAGTAGCAGTTATTAAGGCTGTGAAAGAAATTACTGGTCTTGGCCTTGGCGAAGCAAAAGCTATCGTTGACGGCGCTCCAAAGCCAGTGCTTGAAAAAGCAGCAAAAGAAGATGCAGAAAACGCTAAGAAAGCTTTAGAAGAAGCTGGCGCAACTGTTGAGCTTGCCTAAAAGACGCAAGAATCTTCACCAAACCTATAAAACTCCTTGGCTATCCAGGGAGTTTTATTTTACCTACAAGACACCCCGTTACGCGTTTAGTTTTCCACAGGTTTTGCTGAACCTTTGACTTGACAGCTAAAGACATGTTAGATTTAGGTATAAGTGTGTAAAACAAACGCTTAAGTGTGAGACAAAGATATGCCAGACGTACCAGAAAAACAAATCAAACGACTTCGAGCTTTAAT
>CAYTIU010000048.1:0-4981 GCA_964438085.1 uncultured Candidatus Saccharibacteria bacterium
GCTCTGTATCTGCACGGTGCGTAATGTATGTCGAAAGATCGGGAAAAAAGTCTTCCTCTGTCTCTCGTTTGCGTGGACGATGATGCAAATGGCCTGGATGCGGCCTCGCCACAAAATCATCAATCATGGATACTATTGTAACAGTGCTTATGGTTAATATCTAGCCTAAACTTGCCAGTGTGGCAAGAGTGTTGTCTATGCGCGCCAGAGAGGTATCTTTTCCGAGTACATGCAACGTATCAGTGAGCGCCGGGCTGGCTGGCGACCACGTCACGGCAACCCGAATAAGATTAAATAATACGGCTGGTTTTTGTCCGGTTGTTTCAAGTAACGCATTGAGCCGGTTAGTAAGATCATCAGTAGTAAAATCACTTGCCGTGAGTTCTTGGCGGGCTGCTTTCAGAAGGCTGTGAAGCTCTTGATAGGTATACTTTTTAAGCTGTTTATTGGTATCGATGAGCTCAAGGTTCACGGTTGGCTCTTCAAAGAAATAGTTTGTGAGTTCAGGTAGCTCGGCAAAATACTTTAAGCGTTCTTGCACAATTGCCAGCACAGTTTTACGATATTCATCTGCATGAGCCTCTGCAGCGGGCGGCCAGAATGTTGCTACCTGCTTGTGCAGTGTGTCGAGCGGCAGCGCACGGATATGTGCGCCATTAAGCCACAGTAGGCGCCGTTCATCGAATCGCGCGCCGCTCTTTTGTACCCGGGCAAGGTCAAATTTTTCAAGCAGCTCCTTGGTTGTGAAGACTTCCTGCTCAGTGCCATCGTTCCAGCCGAGGCTTGCTAAAAAGTTTTGCATAGCTTCTGGCAGGTAGCCTTCATCGCGATAATCAAGAATATCTTTAGCGCCATCACGTTTAGATAATTTCTTATTGCCGTCTGATCCGAGAATATGAGGCATAGTAGCCATATGTGGCACTGGAAAATCTAATGCTTCATAGAGATTAAGATACTTTGGCACGCTTGCCAGGAACTCTTGTCCGCGGATAATATGGGTAATCTTCATCTCAAGGTCATCAATGATGTGGCAAAAATTATAGGTTGGGAAGCCATCAGATTTTATAAGAATAAAATCATCAATAACTTCTGCTCCAGCATGTAGGTCGCCCATCACAATATCGTGCCACTCGTATGATTTTGGATCAGACTTAAAGCGCAGCGGTTGGGAACCGTCCCAATCCGGTGGGTTTTCGGGGCGATGGTTACGATATAAAAATGGCTTTTTTTGCTGCTTGGCTTGTTCACGGAATGTTTGCACTTCTTCGGGTGTATACGGATCAGCATACGCTCGTCCGCCAGCGATAAGTTTTTCAGCCCATTTTTTATAAATAGCGAGCCGTTGGCTCTGGAAGTACAATGTTGCGTCATCACTTACCCCAGGCCCCTCGTCCCACATGAGACCGAGCCAGCGTAAGCTTTCCTGGATATGCTCAGCGCTTCCCTGTACTTCGCGTGCTTGGTCGGTGTCTTCAATCCGTAGAATAAATTGTCCCTGTGCCTGGCGCGCCACGAGCCATGCAAATAGTGCGGTACGAATACCGCCAACGTGCAAAAAGCCAGTTGGACTTGGTGCAAAGCGTGTTCTCACTGGTTGGTTCATCTACCGTATTGTAACAGAGGCTACATGCTTGTGGCGAGTGAAACAATTTGATCGCTACTTAGCTGAGTGCTGCCAGACACTTTATAGAGAATTCCGCCATCAACCCAGGCTGCTTTATCGTTATCATATACATAAATAGTGCGGCCATTGTTTTGGATTGCCTGATACGTTGTGGTGTTATCAGCGACAATACTATCAAATAGGGTTTGACTATCCCATGACGAAGCCTCTTGTGTAAGCGTGAAACGGTCATTATTGTTGGGTGCGATAAAACTCACTGAAACCTTGCCCTTTGAAGCAGTCGCAGATTGCTGTTCGTAGCCGATTGGCGTATGAGGGAGCGAAGCTTGGAATCCAGCACGAACAGATGCAACTTGTAGCTCAACTGATGGTTTATTAAGATATGCCACAAAACTGCCGATCACAAGTACTGCGCCAAGTGCTGCCAGGGAGCTTAAGATTCTTCGCCGTGCGCGGTGGCGCGGTTTTTTGAGCGAAAGCTTTGGCGCTTCATGGCTGCGCGCATTTTCAAGCGCTCGTTCAAGTAGCTGTTGTTTTTGTGCCGAGGCGGTTGGCTTTTTTGCAGGAATAGCATCAGGTTTTGGTGCCATAACGCGAATTGCTTTGGCTTTTTTATCACTAGGGGCTGGGCGGAGTGCCACAGGCTTTATATGTGTCGGCACAGGGGCTGGCTTATGCTTGGTGGGCGTAGTCGCCCTAAAGCGGGTAATGGTTGCACTCTTTGGTATAGATTTTGCTCTGTGAAGCTTGCTGGCATCTACTCCTTGAGCAGATTTCTTTGGTACGATAATCTCTGAGCCTTGCCGCGTTGCCGGAAAAACCTTTTTTAGTGAAGGCTTTGCCAGCGGCGCTGGCTTTTTAACGGCATGGCGCATCAGTGTCTTTGACTGCTTTGGCTTACGGCGCGTTGGTTTAGTTATATGGGCATGTTGAACGCGATCTGGCCGCTTTTTTGGTGTTGCTGGTAGTGCCGGAGATTGTATAGCAGTTTTTTGTGTAACTGGTTTTTTGCTAGCAGCTGCGCGGGCTGTTGCTTTGAGCGGTCTCAAAGCTACCTCTGGTTGTTTAATAAGCGCCCCAGTAACCGCGTCATAATATTTCCCGTTCAATACAATGTAATTTTTTTTCACGAGTTATAACCCCATTTTTTCGTCTTCGGACAATTAAATATGCAAGATGCTTTTATCTTACCGCTTGTGTTCGATTGCCGCAAGTAGTTTCTTGCAAAGCTGTTATGTTTTTATTACCTGCGAACTCGCGGTACAATAGGAGGGATTTATGGATTTTTTAGACCCTAAGAAACGACGTTGGCATACAGTTAGGCTTTTTACAGGTTACGTGCTTGTTACAATTGCCATTGGGCTGGCGGCAACTATTTTGATTTACCTTGCCTATGGGTTTGGCGTGACCCGCCAAGGTGACCTGGTGCAAAAAGGCTTGGTATTTGTGTCGTCGCAACCATCTGGAGCGCAGTTGTTCGTCGATGACAAAAGAGCTAATGATACAAACACGAAGCTTAATCTTGCTGCTGGTTCATACGGGCTTAAGATATCCAGAGAGGGATACAGTGATTGGCAGCGCCGTATTCAGGTTGATGGCGGCAGCGTAAGCCATTTTGTATATCCTTTTTTGTTCCCGAGCGACTTACAGACAACTGATATAAAGAAATATGAAGATAATCCGCGCTTAACCACGCAAAGTCCTGATCGCCGCTGGATTGTTGTGCAACTTGCGGCGCAAGAGAGCCAGTTTGAAGTATTTGACTTGTCAAAAAACCAAGATTCCGTTGGTACAGCAACTGATTTTAACGTGCAAACGAGTTTACTAACACAAACGGCTACACCGGCGACATGGGAAGTTGTAGAGTGGTCTACGAATAACCGGCATATTCTTTTCAAGCGTTCATATACGCAGGACAATGTCCAGAAAGCAGAATATATTTTAGTTGATCGGCAGCGCCCTGAAGGCTCATATAACCTTTCCCGGGAACTTAATATTGATGCAATGGTGAGCGATCTTTCGCTGTTAGATAAGAAGCCAGATAATTACTATATCCACAATCGTACAGAAAAGACGATTTCAACAGCATCATTAAGCGATACGCAACCAAAGCAAGTATTGAAAGATGCGCTGGCGTTTAAGGCGCACGGTAAAGATGTCATTGTATATGTAACAGACAAGGACGCTCCCGAAGGCATAGTGTATGCCAAAGTTTATAGCAAAGAGCGAGAATATACGCTCCGGACGCTACAACGAAGTGATACGTACCTGCTTGACGCAGCGCGCTTTGATGGCAAATGGTATGTTGTAGCTGGCTCAAAGACTAGTGGGCGAGCTTTTATTTACGAGGATCCAATTGATCAGATTAATCAGCGAGAAGATAAAAAAGCTGGCGCATTGTTCTCGCTTCGAGTGCCAAATCCGATCGATGTTTCGTTTTCAGCTAACGCGCAGTTTATTGCTTTGCAAGGTTCCACACGGTTCCACGTATACGATATTGATCGGGAGCAAGCGTTTCGATATACCTCGCGCTTCCCGCTTGATGCGCCGCAGCCGTACGCCTCGTGGATGGACGGCAATAGGTTTACCTATGTCAGCGGTGGCAAGCAGGTTGTTTTTGAATATGACAATGCCAATAGGCGTACGCTTGTGCCGGCGAGTATCACCTATGCGTCAAGTTTCGATAGGAATTACGAGTATCTCTATACATTTGTTCAGCCAAGCGATGGACAGCCTGGTATAACACTTACCGCTGCGCCACTGCGTACACCAGATGATCTATAGCTTTACAAGACTAGAATAACCAGTTCGTGAAACGGTTCCAGAGCGACGTTGGCGGACCAATAATGTCTTCTTGCTGGCTATCAGCTGCTGGCGTTTGTTGGGCGGTTGGCGTGTTAGTGGCCGGATCTGGGCTTACTTGCTCGCCCCATACGACCAGCCGATGAAGCGTCGTGCCTGGCGGATCACAGGTAATAAGCGCAGCAGTGGCCTGCTTGCCTTCCACCGGATTGAGTACCCAGGTTTCATCAGGGTTCACTACGCGTTTCTCAAAGACTTTATACGCATAGACTTTCTTGTTGTGTGTAAGGTAGAACATATCGCCTGCCTGCAAGTGGCTGAGCATAACAAACGCAAATTTATATTTACCAGGGTTAAAAATGTTGTTGCTTGAGTGTCCAAAATACGCTGCATTGCCAACTTCTCCGGGTAGAACAGTTGTTGGATAGTGGATAACACCATTTTCAAGTCCCTTTTGCACGGCATCTTCTGACATAGAGGTCAGCCCATAGTCTACCGGTATCTCAACGTTAATTTTTGGAATAATAATTTTACTGGTACCATCTGCCGCAACGC
>CAYTIU010000049.1:0-4903 GCA_964438085.1 uncultured Candidatus Saccharibacteria bacterium
TGTGGGTGTGGGTTCCGGTTCGGGCTTCGGCTTAGGCTTGGTGGTGATCTTCTTCCTGGTGACCTTTTTAGAGGTCTTCCAAGAGATCTTACAATCCTTCCATGCCTTTCCGCTTGCCAGATTCCTGCAGTAAGCCTTCATAAAAGGCTTGGTTACACTGCAAGTCCGATACCGCTGCCTGATGATGACTCTGACGACCCGCACCTTTGCCCCAGTCTTGGTCGCAACGACCTTGACCTTCCGAGAAACCTTCGGCTTACCGACTTTCACCGGCTTGGTGGTCCTACGAACCGCCAAAACTCCCATGCGAGAGTGCTTCAGGTTACCCAAATACGGAGCATACGCACCGTTAGGGCACCAGGAGTTCCAGTTGAGCTTGTAGCCCCTAGGAGTCTTGGTATAGACTACCTGGTCACCTTCGAGAAACGACATAATCCCCTGATCCTTAGGCTTGAGACCCTTGGACACTAGCATATTGTTCATGCTGGGGAGGTACTTCTTGCCGGCAGGCGTCTTGTAAAACTTAACGCCGCTCTTGAGCGAGCTGAATGCCGGTCCGCAAAACGCGGAAGCCGAGTTGACGAACACGAGGCTCGCAATCAGCACGATAGCAACTGTAACGATCTTACGCATTTTTGTTTTCCTTTCCCTTGTGGGGAGTAGATAAAGGCTCTAGGGATACTAGAATAACCGTTGCTATTCCCCGATGGGAGCAGCTTAAAGCAGACAAATCTATCTTTCGATGATTATCTGCAAAAAGCCACTTCCATCAGAAAAGGAACATCTATGCGAATCAATCCAAACTTTGAAACATATAATAGTCGGTGGTGAGTCTATATCTAGGAGTACACACGAGGTGCTCTCAAACTAGGCTTAAAGACCCATGACTATCTAGTTGGTTTCGATATAATCTGTTAAGTTTCCCCTTGGAGGTGGGAGCTTTATGACCCTCTCCCAAGGCTACCTATATAATAGCACAAGCGTGTTAATTTGTCAATATATAACGCCATTTTTAACACAAAAAGAAAACCCCCTACCGATGTGGTAAGGGGTTCTTTAGATGTTTGTTCTAGAGCGGTCAGTCAATGCTCGTTAACTATACCGCTACTGTAGCATAAGTAGCCAGATAATGCTAGTACTTATGCACAGGTTTGGTCTTGTACCGATGTTATCGGCGAGAAAGACGACGGCTCGTGAACAGACGGTGAGCGATTGCACCAAGGATGGTTACACCAGCTACTGTAGCTACTACATCACCTGCACCAGTCTTTGGTAGCTCTTCAGGAGCACCAGGAGTGGTTGGAGTTGTAGGAGGCGTTACAGGAGGAGGGGTATCCTTATCCATGTTCACCTTAACTTTTAGAGTTACATAACCTGAGTATTGGAAACAACCGTGCATATCACCAAGATATGTACCGTTACTACCTACGATGGTATCGTTCAACTTCTCAGAGATCATGTTTGTGCCGTCAGCTTTGTGGTCAAACTTAGCTGAACCAGCAACATATTCTAAGGTAAAGTCTTTGTCACCATACAGGCTCATTGTGTCGTTAACAGTACCAGGGTTTGCATTTGCTGCAGAAATAAATGCTACAAGATTGTGATCTTTCTGCTTTGCACTTGGTACTAACACCTTAATTTTAACGTTTTTAGCTAATGCTGCTGCTTGACCGATCTTATTTGGATCAGCGTTATTGTGTACGTATGCACGAAGCACGATAACATCACCATTTTTTACTTTGATACGATCTTGCACGTTTGCACCATTCAAGCTACCTGCAAAGAATGGGCGCTCATCACCTACAACTGGGTTGTTAGTAAATGAGTTAAATGTTACATGGTCTGCACCTTCACAAGTGGTAGGCGTAGAACATGTGTATGTTTGTCGATCTGCTGGGTAAAAGCTTGCAAATGTTGTTGCAGGAATTGCAACTGACAGTACAACTGCTGATACACCGATCGCTGCTGATTTAAGTTTCATAATTAATTTCTCCTCCGTTAATTCCTTAACACTACGTATTATAGCATAAGCTTTAAATTTTTGCAAGTACATTTTGTATTTTATTTCTGCAAACTAGATAAACACTGGTATTTAAGCTTGGTGAAACAGGGTGGTAGGGATAATCGAGAAGGAGATAAGCTATAAGCTCAAATCTTTCTGATATCTCTACCACACCTGTCTACACCGACCTTATGTTTTACGTATTGCTACGCCATATGTTTCCTTTCGGATTGATGGGTTTTGCTACCTCGCTTGAAAGCTTATTCAGCCTCCGTACGAGCCAACGGGACAAGTCCCGTCGGTACGAGGATTCACAGGTTGCCCCGTGATCTCGTCGTAGCACTTGTTGCTACCTGGATCTCCAGGTCCACCCGAGGGCGGAGGGTTGGTACCAGGTGCCTCAGGAGGCGGGGGTGGAGTGGTGGTGCCGTCTTTGACACACTTCTTACCATTCCAGGTGTTACCCGGGGGGCATTCGTGCGTCTTAGGTGGCGGAGGCGGGTAAATGCATACATCGTTGTGCCAACTGCCACCATTCGCGGTACAGATATTCACCTCCTTGTTGCCACAATTATCACCGTTAATCACGTTACCGTTGCCAACGATGACGTTACCGCAGTTGACCTGAATCACGACACATTGCTGGCCGTTCCAGATCTCGTTTGCCTTACAGTCCTGCTTGACCCGTTGATCCTGATCGTTGACTACACAGATTTGCTGCGCGTCCGACCACTTCGTGCCTTGGGCACAAACTGGCTGAGACGGTTTGGGCTGCTTCCGCTTCACGTTAATGAATCGGAAGACGGTACGATCGCCCCGCACTCGTTTGATTTGAGCACGCGTACCGCGGACAGCCCAGCCCTGCGGAATAGCGACCTCGGTAACCTTCACCTTGGTGCCAGACCGAACAACTCCGAGTGATCGGCTCCGATTAGCTTTGATCTTGAGGACCTTAGCCTTTCGAGTGCCAATCTTCACCCGGAAGGTGAATTTGCCCCCGTAGCTGGCGTTGGTCCTCTTTTGGAGGACAACCTTCGTCTTGCCAACCACCCTCTTGGTCTTCTTGACCCAGAGGTTGACGACGACCTTTCCCTTACCAGGGTTGTTGCAGGTCGCTTGTCCCACTAAGGATACTCGCACAGTGATGCGCTTGTACCCCTTCTTGCGGGTGGTTGACACGTCGCTCTTGGCGAACTTCGCCGGGAGCGCAACCAATACAGGCCAGCCCTTTGTCAGGGGTTTCTGACCGGCTGAAAAGACAACGCCAGGATTACATCCATAGTTATCAATCGTTACCGATCGTGCCAGGCGTGCTACTACAACCCGCTCCCTGAGCCAGCTCTTGAAAGAGCCGTCCACGGAACGGTAGCCCGCAGAGCGGTTAATCTCCGCCGCTTGGCTGGTGACTCCCATTTTCTGGAGTCCGATGTAGTAGCCTTGCCAAGAGGTCGTCTCCAAGCCACACTGACCACGAGCCGCCTGTGCACTGGCTGGTAGTACGAACAACATAGCCGCAACGAGTGCGACCGAGATGAGAAGCAGCTTGCGCATGCTCATCACCCCCTTTCTGCCGCTCGTGCGACTTAGAAATTTACCTCGACCACCTAAAAGGTGATCTCGGCGATCTAGAGTACTACTACTGTCGATCATTCATACCACCTCCTTAAAAGTGGCCGAGGGTTCGCAGTGTCAGGTGATCAATCTGACGCCACATTCTGGTCCATTATTGGACAGAATAAGCTAACGACACATATAGCGAAGTTGTCATCAGGTTATCCTGCCCAAACGTCCATCTGTAACATCAGATACCATTTAGAAACATAAGAACACATTAGTCGGTGGTGGATCTGTTAGGTGCGAGCACCGAGGTGCTCAAGCAGCTTAAAGACCCATGACTATCTAGTTTGCTTGAATGTTTGTTTAACAATCGAGCATTTTTTCTTGTTCTTTACGAGCCGAATTGTTAATGTTACATTCGACTACATTGAGATTTGGGTAGCATAAATCATACTCTCCCTCCCAAGACGCCCACCGTCTCACTACTCAAGTAGAGAATAGTTTATATGTTACCATATCACGTTAAAAAAGTCAATAAGCTACACCACTTTTACATTATAAGCACAAGAGTTATGAATCACCCCTGTAAAAATACCAAACCAACGATAATGTGCGCTATTTCTTAGTGTGATCTACATCACAAGTAGAAAAATGTAGCCTATTTCTTAAATGTCCAGACTTTGCTGAGATTACCTTTTTGCAGCAGCTCGCGCGCACTAAATATCCTGTTTTCGAGCTTGTCGTGCTTGCCGTTTGGGTCTGCTACGCGGAAGCCTTTATGCATCTTGCTCCACGCCAGTGTAATCATATGACCAGCCGAGGTAAATAAGCCGGGTTCTGCCAAGGCAACTGCTACACCGCCCTCTCTGAGAGCTTCTTTAGTTGCACGCATATTGGTACCTACGTATTTTGTTTTAAGCCCAAGCCGTTTGCCCACCGCTGTTGGCATAGCGTGATCCATGCCACCCGCTTTATGGTATTTGCCAAACTTTTGTCCAATCATATGAGGTGTTATACGCCTATCTTTCAAGTTGCTTGCTGCTATTGCAAGCGCCGTGTCACCACAGCCGCTACTTGCGTAGGTCTGGCCGCTACCAGTACCTGGACGATATTCTTTATTGCCCCACGGCCTGTCGCCTTGGTCGTAGTTATAACGCAAGCTCCCTGTTACGCTGATATTTGGGTTACGATCATGATTTCGCGTTTGCTCAGGCTTTGGAGCTTGTGGCCTGTGAGGTTTCTGTGGTTTATTTGAACGCTTTGGCTTCTTTTTACCGTTGTTTACACCCACCGTCCAACTAGACTCTGTCGTTGTTGTCTCTGTTGTGGAGCCGTCATCTGATA
>CAYTIU010000050.1:0-4775 GCA_964438085.1 uncultured Candidatus Saccharibacteria bacterium
TGGGGCTTTGGCTGCGCCACTGCGTGATCGTTTTGGTATTATGCATCGGCTTGAATTCTATAACCCGGAGGAGATTACGCGTATTGTAAAGCGATCAGCGCGTATATTGGATGTCGCTATTGACGCTAAAGCATCAGATATTATTGCTGCACGAGCACGCTTGACTCCACGTATTGCAAACCGCCTCCTCAAACGTATTCGAGATTACGCAGACATTAATGGTGATGGCATTATTGACACTGTTATTGCACATGGTGCGCTTGATTTGCTTGAGATTGATTCGATTGGGCTGGATCCTGCTGATCGCCGCATTTTAGAGACAATCATTGACAACCACAAGGGCGGTCCGGTTGGTGTCGAAACACTCGCAGCAATTACTGGCGATGAGCGAACAACTATTGAGGATTTCTTTGAACCATATCTTATGCAAATCGGGTTACTTGAGCGTACTCCGCGTGGGCGTAAGGTTACGCCAAAAGCTTACAGCCATCTCGATAAAAAGCATCCACCGTCTAAATCTGGGCAAGCAAAGCTGGTATAATACATTTAATATGCAGCCACATAATTCACCAAATACTTCAGAAGAAGTAGATTACTCAAAACCAGTTGCTTATGATAACGAAGGACGTCCATTATATGCGCATCCACCTAATCTTTCAGAGGGAGGCGTTGCGCAGCAACAAGCACACCCTGTCGTGCATATGGCTCGGCCAATTGATCCACGCCCGCTTGAAGTGACACCAGAAACTATGGCAAAGCATGAAGCTTCACGTAAGAAATATCCAACACTTAACTTGAGTGAGGGAGAGTATGTTATCAGCGCAGTCAGGCGGCATCCGATAGGGCTTGTTCCAATTGTTGGTTTTGTATTAGTTATGATCGTAATTTGTATGGGTGCGCTACCGTTTTATGCATCATTTAAGAATTCTTATGCTGGTGATTTACCGTCGGTCGCGGTTGTAGGCGTGTTAGCTTTTTTACTTGCCACTTTATTTACTATTGGCGGCCTCATCGCTGTATACGTGTACATAAGTAATAGGTTTTTCTTAACAAATGAAAGCGTTATTCAAGAGATTCAAAACAGCTTATTTTCAAAACACGAACAAACAGTAAGCCTGCAAAATATTGAAGACGCGAGCTACAGGCAGGATAATATTCTTCAAACAATTTTTGACTATGGTGCAATTCGCTTATCAACAGAAGGTGACGAAACAACGTACAGATTTAGCTACGTGTCTCATCCTAAAAAACAGATTGCAATACTCAATAATGCAGTTGAAGCGTTCAAGAACGGTCGGCCTGTTGTAGATGATTAGAGGATAAGTTATTCGCTAAATGGATTTTCTCGAGCTTCTTTAAATATTGCTTGCACGTTGATGTTTTGATCTTCAAGGTTCTCAATCTTTTTGGCAGTCTCTTTATCGATTTTCGGATGGGGAACTGCATCAACTTTTTGCGTGACTTCAGTTTCAGCCGGAGTTGTATTAGCAAGCGTTGAAACGCGAATAATGATATAGCCGTATAATGTTGCAAATATGATAATACCAATAAGCACGGCGTGGCGCCTGGAAAGGCTAATAAGTGGTCGCAATTTGGTTAAAAGTGTATCTTTATCTATATTCATGGCTTTATATATACGTTAAGGTTAATAGTGAAAGTAACAAAATTCCTGTTTCCTTCAGACGGTGTGATTGAAATATTGGTGACATGGGCAGTTCGGCGGTTTTGTTCCAGTTTTTGTAAGAATAGGAGTAAGCGGCTGTATGGCACAGGGCTATCACTGCTTGATTGGACAGTAATATCCATGGCGTAGAGCCCTTTTGTTTCAGGTACTGGTGTAAGTTGGGTAGTCTCAGGATTACTTGTTTTGGCTTTAGATTTTTTTGAACTAGATTTCTTAAGCGTTCCTAAGCTTGAACTCGGAAATCTTATTGACTCTACGGGAATACCAGATTCTTGGGCAATAGTAACAATTTCGCGTACTGTACGGGCTTGGTCTTTTTCTTGCGGCACAATAGCCTTACTAATACTTTCTAGTTCGGCGTAGTCTTTGATATCTTGTTTTGCTCTCTTGAGTGCTGCTTCACGCTGTTTTACAACTAACTGTTTTTCTTTTAAATTTGTTAGCTCGTCGCCCTTTGTTTGTAGAACGGATAAACCGAGTTTTGTAAGCGCGCCAACGGCAAGCAAAAGTAGTATCACCAAGGCGAGCATAATATAGAACATTCGTTTGCTATTTATGCTCATAGCGAATCTCCTACATCGGTATTATTAAGGAGCGTAAAGTCGCTATCTTTATTAAACGTTGCGCGTAAGCTTGCTTGGCATGGGTAGGTACTATCTGAGTTATCTCCAGATTGTTTACATGTTACATTCACAAGGTCAGCTTTTTCAAACAAATCTCCACGAGAATTCATAAGGTTTACTTGTACCTGAGAAGCTGAATTGTAATCTAATGCGCCAATTTGAAGATCAAGCGCACCACTCAGTTCACTACTTAGCTTAAGGTCTTGTAGTACTGTATTTGGCGGCATTTGCGCACCAACTTGGCGCAATAGTTTCGAGAATAAAATCTCTTGAGACAGCACGTTGACGACAAGTTTTATACTATTACTAATTTCTTGCACGCGTTCGATAGTTTCTTGCTCGTTCTGCTGTTTTAATGAGGTTTCAGTTGTGCGGATCGAGTCTTGATATATAGAAGCTTCTTGTTGCAGATACAAAAGGCCGCCAACAACAACGCATATAATACCTATAATCCCAATACAGAGTCCAGCAATGATACCCACAAGCTTTGTATTCCGATGCGCATAGGTTATAGCTTGTTTTGATGTGTATGGCAGTAAGTTAATCATGAGGCAATAACCTCCCGAGGACGTGCAAGACCGAGTCCTGCAACAGTCATATACATCGATCGTTCTGCATAGTCAGGTGGTTTGAGCTTCCCGTAGTCAAGCACTTGCCAGGGGTCGAACATACGTACTGGCAAACGCAAGTGTTCTGTAAGGTAGTCGTTAAGCCCTGGCATATTCGCGCCACCGCCCATGGTGATAATTTGGCCGATCTTGGCAGTATCATCTCCGCTACGTTCTTCATAGTAACGAACCATACGTTTTACTTCTTTAATAGTTTCACCTAAGAGTGGCTCAACGGCTGATCTAATTTCGGATTGTTTTTTACTGAGACTTAGGCCATATTTTGTTTTTATAAGAGAGGCTTCGGCTGTCGATACTTTGAGGGATTCTTTAATATGTTCAGTAAACAAGTCTCCACCAGACTGTACAGTCCCTGTTACCGTGACGTGTTTATGAAAGATTGAAATGTCTGCAGAACGCGTACCAAAATCTAATAAAACACCAGGAATTTCGTTATGAGTATCCAGTTCTAGTAATCGCGTTGACGCCAAAATACTTGGTTCAATAAAAACAACCTCAAGTCCAAGTGTGTGTGCAAGGTTCATGTAAGAATCTACAATATTTTTTGTCACAGCAACCATGTAGACAGTAATTTCAGTATCTGTCTTTGCAGTAACTGTGTAGTCAAGATATAGCTCGTCAAGTTGTCGTGGAATATATTGCTCGGCTTCTGCTTGGACTGCTTCGTATAGTTCTTTATTACTCATTTTTGGAAGTTGAACTTCACGGGTAAAGGTACGGAATGTTGGTACCGAAAGTGCTACGCGGCGCGTTGAAATATCTCCAATTAAACCATTTCTAAAAAGTTCCTTGATCGCTTTAGCTGGAATTTTTACATCAAGAATCTCACCATCTTTCATAGATTTTGGATCAAAGCGAGCCATACCATATCCGGTAACTGAGCGTTTTCTCTTCGCCTCCACGTCGATCTGCATAACTTTTGCAGTTCCGGTGCCTATATCGAGTCCAAAAAGCGGTTTGTCTTTAAAAAATAATGTGTTTCTTGTGCTGCCCATCTAAGCATAAGTTCCTTTAACTGTATTATAGCAGAGTTATATCTGCTAGGTTACTCAAATGTCCTCTGATAGCTTCGTATTGTCCAGGTTGTTGTACCGGAGGAGAGATTTGTGCCAAAAGTAATGTTGCCAGCTCCCTCCATATCAATCATTTGGCCGGTTACTGCGCCAACCAGCCCGCTTCCATTAATCTTTACCTTAGACCAATATGCCCATACAGCAAGTCCTGGGAAGCTACCGCCTCCATCAACAGTGACATTTTGTTGATTGCGTGAATTATAGAGATCGGTTCCGGTGACATTTGCACAGCTAGGACTACAAGAGGCAGCAGATTTAAAACTAATGACTTGTGCGCTGGTGCCTGATGAATTAGCAATAACACTTGCACCGCTTCCAAGGCTGGCGGTACCATCAACTACAATTCGCGGTATAGTTGTGCCAAGGCTTTCGGCTATGCGTATTTTAGCACCGCCGCCTAATGTAAAGTTTCCGGTAATATAGACATCTCCTGTAACAGTGAGGTCGCAGGAGCTGCCAATATTTACGTTACCGTTTAAGCGAAGATTTGCCGGCCAAGTACGCTTAAATTCGATACCGCTTACCCAGTTGTTGCAGTTATAGGTATTGCTCGACATATCTCCGGTAGTAGTCATACGTGCAATATGTGCGTTACGGTCGTATGTTGGCATAGGGAGAGGCGGAGCGACACAACCCGGTACTAGTCCGCTGCCACCGCTTGTGCCGGGTCGGATTTGCGGCGGATTTGCATTATATGGGGATTCTGGAAACTTTGATTGTGTTTGCCCAGTCGCGCAGGTTGTACCAGTGATGTTTGCATTACTCC
>CAYTIU010000051.1:0-715 GCA_964438085.1 uncultured Candidatus Saccharibacteria bacterium
TTTTTCAATATAGGTGTCTGACCGCGCAATATATGCCTCAGGCTGATAGTAGTCAAAGTAACTTACAAAATAATGCACTGCATTATCAGGGAAAAAATTCTTAAACTCGCTATAAAGCTGTGCTGCCAACGTTTTATTATGGCTCAATACAAGCGTTGGCTTTTGAGTATTTTGGATAACGTTTGCCATGGTAAACGTCTTACCAGACCCCGTCACTCCTAAAAGCGCTTGGTGATGTAAGCCATCCTGGATACCCTGAGTTAACTGCTTAATAGCAGTGGGCTGGTCTCCTGTCGGCTTAAATTGTGCGCGTAGTTGAAACTTGCTCATCATATTATTATAACAACCTATTGCGAATATCTTCCATCTGTTATACTTATGCTTATGCAAGAAGATACAAACACTCAGCAAACTAACATCCAACATACTCCTGCGAGACAACCTCTCAGGCGAGATGAGATGTTTCGCGAGTTGCAACAAGAAACATTCGAACGATTAACGCATATCGAGAAAGATTTTGCTGACGGCTTTAAAATCATCAATAAATATACTAATACGGTTACCTTTTTTGGTTCAGCCCGGCTAAAGCCTAATCATCCTTATTACCAAAAAGCAGTTGAAGTTGCAGCAATGCTTGCTGACAATGGTTACACTATTATCACCGGTGGTGGTGGTGGTATTATGGAAGCTGGTAATCGCGGCGCTTTTGAAGCAG
>CAYTIU010000051.1:725-4760 GCA_964438085.1 uncultured Candidatus Saccharibacteria bacterium
GGCGGCAATTCGGTCGGCTTCAATATCCAGCTCCCAGAAGAGCAAGTACTAAATCCCTACACCACCGAAGAGCAAACATTTCGATATTTTTTCTCCCGTAAGGTAATGCTTGCATTTGCGGCAGAGGCTTACGTTTTCTTCCCCGGCGGATATGGAACATTGGATGAGTTTTTTGAAATTATTACATTAGTACAAACAAAGAAAATAGAGCGTGCGCCAATTTTACTGATAGGCAATGAGTTCTGGGGTGCCCTTGATGAATTTATCAAGAAAGAGCTTCTTGAAAGTACGTACACCATATCTCCAGGCGATGAGAAAATCTATACCATCACCGAAGACTTGCATGTTATCAAGCAAATACTCGATGATCATGCGCGACAACAAACAGCTGCGATATTCTCTAGCGAAGACTAGCTACTTATTCATCAATCTCAACAAATACCGGTTCAGGTTCGAGCTCATGTGAGATCGCTTTTTCAACGTTCGTGTGATCAAGATATCGAATCATAATTTCTTGCCATAGAGAACGTTGCGCTCCTTCTGTACGATGTTTGCCAAATGCTGTGTGGTCATAGTAGTTTGCCGCTACATCAAAGATATTAAAGGAAACGCGTTTTCCTTTATGAAGATACGCTGAATAATGCGTTTTATCCCAAAAGCTAAGCGCCGGATGCAGTTTTTCAAGGTATGCCTCAGGGCGCATCCAAGATATATCTTGCGCCCTGATATGCGGCTCAAAAATAACTGGGTTATATTTGTCTTTAAACCTCGCATAGTACTGATGCACCACACGCCACGGCACAGGCCTTGATATCAATTCTGCAGTAGTAAGCGGTTCATGCTCAGCAACTCTCTTGGCTACTAAGCCAAAATTAGGAGCCATCTGCTGAAGCTTTAAGAATGACGCCGTACTGTTGATATCATTGCACGCTTCAACCAATGAGGTAACTGTTCTGAGAGCTTGGATATTACTTGAGTCATCAGCTAGCACTACAACTGCTCCGATTTCTTTAACTGCAGCAACTGGTACATATGCATTCTGTGACTTCAGGTATGCAGCAAATTTCTTCCATCGTGGCGCCTGGGAGGTCGAAATCACTATAGGGCGCAACTCAAAATCCTGCGCTTGGAGCTGACTATAATGATCAAGAAACTTCCTACGCCAATGGGTGGACTCGCAGAGATATGCCGCTACATAGAGATGCGCAAGCGTCTCGTGCTTCAACATAGAGTCGAGCGAACGATAACCTAGTTGTTTCATCGTTCGTTTTGGTGGGACTTTCTTGAACAGACGTTTTGCAACGCTCTGTTTTAACGCTAACACATCTCGTTTAGGCATAGTTTTCTGGACAAAGGTAATTGCAGCTTGCGCAAACTCGCTCGCAGTCGCTTCGTCTTTGACCCCTAGTGATGTCCGCGCCAGCAGTTCATCATGGCCAAATCGTTGTAAAAGCGCTTGGTATAGTTCTTGGCCTGTAGTATCAACCGGATCTAAGCCAAGATCACGTAATTTTTGCCGAGTTATATGAGTAATCTCGCTCGTTAAACGAATATCCTTACTCGGTCTCGCGGCAGCCTGCTCAAGTTTTTGGATCGTAGCATTAAAGCTTAGCTGCTCGACACTTAGTAACTGCGCTAAAATCCTGGTCATTATATACTCAGATTATCATACGTAGCTTATGTTTAAAAAGGTTCTGGCTTATACCAGTCTGGAGCTTGGCGAAGGTATTCTTCAATTTGGTCTTCCGATAGAAGACCTCTTTGCGCACCTACGTCCTGTACAACATTCATGGAGTTAATTGGAGCCCAACGAAGTGCATCAAGTACGCTTTTACCGCGCATCATAGCTGCCGTAAAGGTTGATGCAAAAGCGTCTCCCGCGCCTGTGCGCTCATACGGTGGCGCCTTATCTGGATAAATTGGCATAAACCATCTTCCTTCTTCAGATGACGCATACGCTCCAGCAGGACCATCAGTGATACAGACAACGCTTGGACCAAGCGCATGCAGCGTATCGAATAAATTGTGTATATTATTGACGTCACCACCGCCAACGAGCGCTGCTTCTTCTTTATTTAAGATAAGGATATCTGAGTGCCTATAGATACGCTTCAGTCGCTCAGCACCAGCTTTCATCTGGAATGTTCCAGGCTGAAATACAAGTTTAACTTCTGGATTCTCGTCAAGCCAGTCAGCAAGCTCATCATGATAGTCAAGCGCGTTTTCTGCCACCGAACTAAAGTATATCCATTTCGGCGCCTCGTGCTTGCGCAAGTTTGGCCATACATATTCATATTCCTCATGATTGATAAGGATAGTGCGCTCTTCTTTATACCATAAAACGTAGTGGTAATTTGTAACTTTGCCAGGATTTACCCTCACTTGGCGCGTATCAACTTTTTTCGCGTTAAGCGCAGCAATAATACCGCGACCATATTTGTCTTCGCCAACATTTGTTACATACCCACACTTAAGCCCAAGCTTTGTTAAGCTTACGGCAGCATTTGCAGCGTTTCCAACACCCTCAACAATAACTGCCTGATCGAACGGCAACTTAGTGCCATACTCCATTGCCAATATATTTGTCCCGGACTCATCGACGTAGGTATGAGCCTTATCGTCAAATAATTTTATAAATGCATCGGTGACTACATCGCCTACGCATAATACATCTAATTGGTGCCCCATGTTTTTCCCTCTCACTTTATATAGCTTATGGTTATAAGCAGTATGGCATCTTCTCCTTTAATCAGCAAGTGCTTTCCCGCTTGAACCAAATAATCCAATTTTTTCTTCTACCACAGCTTGCACTGCGCCTATAACTTCAGGCATGAGCTTCATGACAGCATACTCGTCTGGGTTTTCGCGCAATACTTTTTCAAGTGTGTCTCGAAACGCAATGCGCATATCTGAATTAATATTTACTTTACTCACGCCAATCTGTGCTGCCTCCTGGAAAAAATGCCCTGGAGTGCCGCTACCACCATGTAGGCTGATCTGGCAATCAATAGCATTACGTACTTGTTGTAGGAGTTCCAGATCCAGCTGTTTTGGTACTGGGTAGCTGCCATGCAAATTACCAACAGCAGCTGCGAATGTATCTATGCCTGTTGCTTCCACAAAATGCTCTGCGCCATCAGGAGTACTAAATGTCTTTTTGATCTCTTCGTAATCAAAAGCATCTGTGTGAACATTTGAGCTACCGCCAAAATAATGTGGCTCACTTTCTACCAGTGCGCCCGTAAATTTCGCATACTCTACAACCTCCTTTGTTTTTGCGATTATTTCTTCGTCTGAAGCGTCATGATTGGCCTGTGATATATCAATATGTATAAACTCATACCCCGCATCAATCGCAGCCTTTGCACCCTCTACACTTGGGCCATGGTCAAGGTTCAAATACATCTCAATGCCATATTCGAGCTTATAGTTATCTACCAAACAACGCAGATTTTCTAAGCCTATAGCCTTGACCTCTCCGGCGCTTACCTCAACAAGTACTGGGGCGTTCGTCTTCTGTGCTGCCCGCGCAATTGCGATCAGCGTTTCTTGGTTATCAATATTAAATGCGCCAACCGCAAAGCGCTGTTCGCGTGAGCGCCGCATAAGATTACGCGCATCTTCACAGTTTTTCTTGATTTGCTTGAGTGATAGTGACATGTAATCTCCTAATTTACTTTTTCTGTTTTTTATCAACTACTTCATGGGCAGCAAGCATAATATTCTGATATGTCAGGCCGAAATGTTTTAACAACTCATCAGGCGCACCCGATTCACCAAACTGGTCTTTCATGCCAATACGCCGCATTGGCGTTGGCATTTCCTCTGCTAATAGCTCTGCGATCGCACCGCCTAAGCCACCATTGATCTGCGCCTCTTCTGCAGTCACAACCGCACGAGTTTTCTTAACGCTTTCAAGGATCGTTTTGCTATCGAGTGGCTTAATGGTTGGGCAATGGATAACCTCTGCATCGATACCGTCTTTAAAGAGCTTATCTGCAGCTACTAGTGCTTGGTATGTCATAGTTCCTGTAG
>CAYTIU010000052.1:0-4228 GCA_964438085.1 uncultured Candidatus Saccharibacteria bacterium
TAGGCACGCCGCCAGCGTTCATCCTGAGCCAGGATCAAACTCTCCAAAAAAGAATATGATTCCAACTTCAGTCGAACATGTAGCCGAAGCTACACTGACTTACTGCGAGAGTCCGGAAAGACTCTCTATTAAAAACAATTCAAAAAATGAATTGACGTTGATTCGCACTATTAGATTTTTAAGGCGCTATTTCAGAGACACCTAAACATAGGACTCCAAAAGTACTCATCCAATGTTACGCCATCGCGCAACTACTGTCAAGGATAAAACCGACAACTACTGATGTATTTTTTGTAACGTTTATACTGCTTGATGTAAGTAACTTAACGTAAAAGAAACTACTCTTCGTCTGAATCAGGGTCAGAGTCATCAATCCTATCAACCAACGCAAGCGACACCACTTCGTCACCATCATTAAGGCGCATAATACGCACACCTTGTGTGGCACGTCCTAATTCTGGAATATCCTTAAGCCCAAGACGGATCGTTTGTCCTTGGCTTGAGATAATAATTACTTCTTGCTCTCCACTGCCGTCCAAGCTCTTCACCGATACAAGGCGTCCTGTTTTTGTGTTCACTACCGCAGAACGGATACCTACTCCACCGCGAGCATGTGCAGTAAACTGAGAAACTTTTGTTCGTTTACCGTAACCATATTGGCTAATTACAAAAATATTTGAGTCTTCCTGAACAACATCCATACCAATAACCTGGTCTTCGGTACGTAATCGTATACCTCGTACACCTCGGGACGCACGACCCATAGGACGCACATCTTTCTCGTGGAAGCGAATGGCCTGACCATGCAGCGTGGAAATAACTACTTCATTTTGACCATTCGTAATACGCACCCACTTCAATTCATCACCATCATCGAGATTGATTGTAATAAGCCCATTGCTTCGAACATTTTTATATTGCTCAAATGGAGTTTTCTTCACGACTCCCCGTTTGGTACACATAAACAAGTTGCCCTCTGCGGCTTGCCTACTCACGTTAATAACAGCGCTCACAACCTCTTCTGGCTGCAACTGTAAAAGGTTAACGAGTGCAATACCCTTGGCACTTAGTAATGCAGCCGGCACTTCATATGTCTTCAGGCGGAATACACGTCCTTTATTTGTGAAGAATAATAGGTAATCGTGAGTCGAAGCATTCACTACGTGGTCAATTACATCTTCTTCGCGCGTTGCCATGCCACGACGACCTTTACCACCGCGATTTTGACGCTTATATTCAGAGATTTTACTTCTCTTAATGTAATCATTCGCTGTGAGTGTTACAACAACCTGTTCATCTGGAATGAGATCTTCATCGCTCATGCGCCCAAGCTCTTGTGGGACTACCTGCGTACGCCGATCATCACCAAATTGCTTCTTCATTTCTAGCAATTCTTTTTTCACAATTTTGAGAATTTCTTTTTCGCTTGCCAAAATTCCCTCGAGCTTTGCAATCAGTGCGAGTAGTTCCGCAAGCTCATCTTCAATTTTCTTGCGCTCCAAGCCAGCAAGTGTGCGCAGTTGCATTGATAGGATCGCCTTAGCCTGTATTTCGCTCAGATTAAACTTCTCAACTAGGTTTGCCTGCGCTTCTTCTGTGGTCTGTGACGCACGTATAGTCGCTATGACTTCGTCAATGTGGTCAAGTGCTATCTTAAGACCCTCTAAGACATGAGCGCGCTCCTTGGCCTTTCTCAATTCAAACTCAGTACGTTTCCGGATAACGATCTGACGATGTTTAATATATTCTTGCAGTATGTCGACTATCCCAAGTACTCGCGGCTGAATACCATCAACCAACGCCAGCATATTGTAGTGAAATGTCATCTGAAGCGGCGTAAGCTTGTAGAGCTGATTTAAAATTTTCTTTGGATACGCATCTTTTTTAAGGTCAATAACAATGCGTACGGTACCGCGTGAACTTTCGTCGCGCAGATCAGCAATTCCGGCAACTTTTTTCTCTTTGACGAGATCAGCAATCTTCAGTAGTAAACTTTCTTTATTGAGAGCATAAGGGATTTCAGAAATTATGATTTGCGACTTACCTTTTTTAGTCTCTTCGGTATGTGCAACGCCGCGGACAACGACCCCGCCTTTCCCTGTGGCAAGTGCCGTTCGGATAGATTCGCGCCCAAATATAATACCGCCCGTAGGAAAATCTGGACCTTTCACGTATTCAAGGAGATCATCAAGTGTTGACTCTGGCTTATCGATAAGACATACGGTAGCATCAATAATTTCACTAACATTGTGTGGTGGAATATTGGTTGCCATGCCCACCGCAATACCCATTTGTCCATTCAAGAGAAGATTCGGTAGCTTTGCTGGCAATACTTCTGGTTCTCGCTCTGAGCCATCATAGTTATCACGGAATGGCACTGTCTCTTTGTCGATATCATCAAGTAATACTTGCCCGGCCTTTGCCATGCGAGCCTCGGTATAGCGTTGTGCAGCTGGTGGATCACCATCGAGTGAACCAAAGTTACCCTGCCCATCAACCAATAGATATCTTGTAGACCAATCTTGGGCTAAACGAACCATAGAGTCATAGATAGAAGCGTCACCGTGCGGGTGGTATTTACCCATCACATCACCGGTAATACGCGCACTTTTCACAAACTTAGAGCCCGGCTTCCAGTTATTCTTATCCATCGAGTACAAAATACGTCGGTGAACTGGTTTAAGTCCGTCTCGCACATCAGGAAGTGCACGAGACACAATAACGCTCATAGAATAGCGTAAATAGCTATCTTCCATAACATCTTCGACCGTACGAAGCTCAACGGTCTTCGAGTGATCATCGCCGCCAAGTATTTCAAGTACCGGCTGGCTCTCTATAGGCATATCTTCTTGGGTGTTGTCTTGTGGTGTTTGATCGTCCATATTATTACCTTAAATATCCAAATCTTTTACAAATTTTGCATGTGTCTGAATGAAGTTTTTACGAAGTTCTACTTCTGTCCCCATCAGTTTATTGAAAATCGCATCAGCTTTTTCAGCATCTTCAAGGCGCACTTGTACTAATACGCGATTTTCAGGATTCATCGTGGTCTCCCAAAGCTGCTCAGCATCCATCTCGCCAAGACCCTTGTAGCGCTGAATATCACTCAAACCAGCCTGTCTACGGCGATCATCGTTCGGATTCAGTGCGGTGCCCCGCTTCTTGCGCTCATCAACAAGACCACTCATGATTGTATCCCGCTCATCATCACTATATGCATACCAGCGCTTATTACCTTGCCCCTTCAGTAGATAAAGTGGCGGTTTAGCAAGATATAGGTGCCCGCCATCAATAATCGGCTTCATGTGACGGAAGAAGAATGTCATAAGCAGCGTCGCGATGTGGCTACCATCAACGTCAGCATCGGTCATGATGATAATTCGATGATACCTTAAGCCATCCATGCTAAATTGCTCTTCAATACCAACACCAAGTGCTTTAATAAGCGTTACAATTTCATTATTCGCGAGCATCTTATCCAAACGAGCTCGCTCAACATTCAACACCTTACCACGAAGTGGCAGGATTGCCTGTGTCTTGCTATCGCGACCTGATTTTGCCGAACCGCCCGCTGAGTCTCCCTCAACAATATATATCTCTGAGTCTTCGGGGTTTCGGCTTGAGCAGTCTGCCAGCTTACCAGGCAACCCAGAACCTTCAAGCACGCCTTTTCGGATAATGTTCTCACGGGCAGCACGGGCAGCTTTTCGAGCTCGAGCAGCCAATAGTGCCTTACCTACGATCTTCTTAGCAACAGCAGGATGTTCTTCGAGATAATACGCAAGATACTCGTTAAGCACCTGTTCAACATACCCGCGAACTTCAGGGTTGCCTAGCTTATTCTTTGTTTGCCCCTCAAACTGTGGATCCGGTAATTTCACTAAAATAACGCAGGTTAAACCCTCGCGGCAATCTTCGCCAGTGAGATTTTCTTCTTTATCTTTTATAAGGCCGTTTTTACGCGCATAATCATTAATAACTCGCGTTAACGCGGAACGAAAACCTGTTAAGTGCGTTCCGCCATCTGGATTCAAGACGTTATTCGCAAAAGCCTTGATCGTTTCATTAAATGCATCAGTGTATTGAGCCGCAATCTCAACCTGTACATCTTTAACTGTTTTATCTACGTAAAATACATCATCGTCTACTACATCTTTACCTACATTGAGATGCTTAACGTAAGATTTTATACCGCCTTCAAAATAAAAACCATACCTTCTACCACTCA
>CAYTIU010000053.1:0-4147 GCA_964438085.1 uncultured Candidatus Saccharibacteria bacterium
TGATGATTATTCAAAAATAACGCCGATCAACCGGCTTAAGCCCGGCGTGGTGACAATTCGGGCGCAGATAAAGCAGGCAAAGGGAAAATATGTTCGCCGCGGCTTGCATATTACCGAGGCGGTTGCGAGTGACGAGACCGATAGCGTGCGCATAGTGTGGTTTAACCAGCCTTACCGGGCGCAAGCTATCAAGCCAGATCAGGAATATTACATTTCGGGTGAATTTGGTTTGCAATATCGTAGGCTGAGTATTCAGAATCCGAGCGCTGAATTGGTGAGTGATTTTCCTATCAATACCGCGCGGATTGTACCAAAGTACCGTGAAACCAAAGGGTTTACGAGCGTCCAGATGCGCCGGATTATGCGGGGAGCAATTCCGGCAATCCGTGCCTTGCCAGAAAACTTGCCGGCGTGGCTTATAGAAAAGTACCAGCTTATTTCATACGCTGCAGCAATTGAAGAAATTCATTTTCCGTCAAGCAGTGCGATGCTCGAAAAGGCGCGTAAACGGCTTGGTTTTCAGGAGGTTTTTGAGCTTATTTTGGCGAGCTTGCTTGTAAAAAAAGAGGTGCTCACGGAGCCGGCGCGAGCCATCACTTTTGACCAGAAACTCGCAAAGGCGTTTGTAGGCAGCTTGCCATTTACGCTGACAGATGCCCAGCGTAAGGTTGTTTGGCAGATTTACCAGGATATGGAGAAAGACCACCCTATGAACCGGCTCATAGAGGGCGATGTAGGCTCAGGGAAAACGGTGGTGGCAGCTATGGCAGCAATAGCTGTGATAAAACAGGGGCACCAAACAGCGTATATGGCGCCGACGGAGCTACTGGCACGCCAGCATGCTACAACGCTGTATGAGCTGCTGCGCCCGCTCAAGCTTGAACACGAGGTTGTACTTTTAGTTGGCGGCATGAAGCCAGCTGAGAAAAAACGCGCCCAAAAAGCTATCCAAGAAGGCCAGGCAAAAATCATTGTTGGAACGCACGCGCTTATCCAAGAAAAGGTAATTATGCATGATCTGGCGCTCATTATTATCGACGAACAGCATCGGTTTGGCGTTGAGCAGCGCAAAAAACTGATGGCTAAAGCCGGCGTTATGCCGCATGTGTTGAACCTGACTGCAACACCAATTCCACGCTCGCTTGCTTTAACACTCTATGGCGAACTAGATATTTCGCTTTTAGATGAAAAACCTGTGGCACGCCAGCCGGTGGTCACTAAGATATGTTCACCAAATTCACGGGCGCAACTGTACGAGCAGATTATGAAAGAACTCGAAGCTGAACGGCAAATGTTTGTGGTGTGCCCGCTCATAACAGATCAGGATAATCAAAAACGTTCGGTTGAAACTGTGTATAAAGAAATCAAGAAAGCCTTTAAGAGCTATCAGGTAGGACTGCTGCATGGCAAACTTAAGGCTGATGAAAAGAATACTATTATGCAATCATTTATTGGCCGCGAGCTAGATATATTGGTTTCGACAACGGTGATAGAGGTTGGCGTGGATATACCAAATGCGTCAGTTATGCTGATTGAGTCGGCGGAGCGTTTTGGCTTGGCGCAAATCCACCAGCTGCGCGGGCGGGTTGGGCGTGGCAAGCACGCAGGTTATTGCTATCTCATGATGAGCGATTCGCAGCCACCAAGCAAGCGCCTACGCGCGCTTGAGTCGAGTAATGACGGTTTTAAGTTGGCGGAATTAGACCTAGAGATACGTGGCCCAGGAGCTATGTACGGTACGTTGCAGCATGGTGCGTTGGATTTAAGAATTGCTAATTTGCAAGACACAAAACTGATTGTTTCAGCCCGCCAAGCTGCCGAAGCGTTTATACAAAAGCGCGAAAATCTGGTACAATACCCTCAACTCCATAGACGTATTTCAAACTTACAAAAGGTAACACATCTTAATTAATTCTTATGTATTCTGGTACAACACTTACTCCGCTATCGGGAAGATTGCTCGGCGCGCATCAAAAAATTGACCGTGTAGCGCACCGGCAGCTTTTAGAGCTGCTTGACGCTGATCAGGCATTTCCGGCTATTCGTGATATCTTGCGTTTTGAGGGTAAAAACGGTCCTGATGGCATCAAGCGTAAAAGCCCGGCACAAAATGAGCCATGGCACTATATAAATCCGTTCGACGAGAATGACAGCGAACTGCATCGTATCATTCGGGGGCACTACGAACAGCTTATCAAGGCGCTGAAAGAGAAAAATAATACCAAGGCAGCGTTCGAGGCCGCGTGGCTCGCACATGCCGTAGTTGATGGTCTGACACCAGCCCACCATTATCCTTATGAGGCGGAACTACAAAAGCTGCGCAAAAACGAAGGGCTCGAAACGCGGGATAGCATTATGCGCAAGGTTATCATGCCGGGCGATAAAGCGAGCGAAAGAGTGAGAAATAACTGGAAAATGTGGGGACCGCGCGGACTTTTGAGCACGCACGGTATGTTCGAATTTGGCGTTGCTACTATCATTGCACCACTTAGAATGAATCGCGCCCGCCCGAGTAAGAAAAACATTGCAGAGCTAAAAGAAGATGGCTTTATTGCGCTATTTCAGCGCAAAGCGCGCGAGATTGCAGCACAGGATTTATATCTTACGTATTACCGGACTGGCTGGACACCGCGCCTTGCTCGGCGCGTACGGCGCGAACTGGCACCAACCATTGTGCGTGCCGTGGTGTTGGCGTGGTACGGCGCAGTGTTGGCAGCACAAGAGGACGCATCATGAGGGTTATCGCTGGCACGTTAGGTGGTAGGCTATTCGACGCGCCGCGCGGCCATCGTACCCACCCTATGAGCGAAAAAATGCGTGGTGCAATCTTTGGTGCGCTTGGAGATATCAGCGGACTACGTGTTTTAGACGCCTTTACTGGCAGCGGCGCGTTGGCAATCGAGGCGGTAAGTCGTGGTGCGGCGTCTGTCTGGGCGATTGAAGTAGACCCGGCAGCCTTCCATGTAGCATCAGAAAATATCAAGCAGCTTGGGGTTGAAGAGCAAATTAAAGTGACCAAAGCCTACGCTGGCGCTTGGTCAACGCGCCACCAAGCACAACTGTTTGACATTATCTTACTTGATCCGCCGTACGATAAAATTCCGTGGCGTGACCTTAAACGTATGCCGCGCCACCTCACGCAGCAGGGCACGCTGGTACTATCCTGGCCGGGCAAAGCCGATGCGCTTCATTTTGAGGGACTAACAGTGGTACAACATAAAGATTACGGTGATAGCCAACTGCTGTTTTACCAGCGCCAAATCTCGTAAAATTCCTAAAACTTGTAAAATTGTAAAGCTTGTGCTATAATATAAACTAAGGAACAGTGGAGTATTACTCCTAATTTTGTTGTCGTTACGGCGTGAATCGAGTACAATAATATGGTTCTTCAGGGGATGTGGTGGAATTGGTAGACACGCTAGTCTTAGGAACTAGTGCCGCAAGGCGTGAAGGTTCAAGTCCTTTCATCCCCACCAAAACGAAAATGAGAAATAACCTCTACATAGAGGTTATTTTAATATCCAGGAGCCAAACTGCTAAAATCCCTGCTGCCAGCTAGCTAAGAAGGCTTATGCTACAATTGGAGCATGAAAACAGGGGGTATTGTTGCTGAAGGTTTGGTTGTCGTAAAGGATAATCATACGATTCTGAGTGGCTTAACAGGCGAGGTTCGACCAGGCGTACTCACGGGGCTGATAGGTCCGAGCGGCTCAGGAAAGACTACATTTATGCGCAGTATTTTGGGGCTGCAAATGCCTGCAAAAGGAACTCTAGCTGTAAATGGAATAACTGCTGGCTCTAAGAGCTTGCGCGGTAAGATTGGCTACATGGCTCAAGCATCGTCAATTTATGAAGATATTACCGTAGAGCAGAACTTAAACTATTTTGCTGCTCTGAACGGCCGTACCAAGCAGGCAGCACAGAAGGCAATGAAACAGGTTGATCTTACGCCCCAGCGCAAACAGCTAGCCTACACCTTATCTGGTGGCCAGAAAGTGCGTGTTAATTTGGCGATTGCGCTTCTTGGCGAGCCCGATGTGCTGGTACTTGATGAGCCAACGGTTGGGCTTGACCCAGTGTTGAGACAAAGTCTGTGGGATTTATTTGCAGAGCTGGCAAAAGTTGGAAAAACCATCATCGTATCAAG
>CAYTIU010000054.1:0-4146 GCA_964438085.1 uncultured Candidatus Saccharibacteria bacterium
CGATCACAATATATGTTTGTTGCGCACCATTTGCGATTGTAGCTGTGCCAGACAAGCTTTCGTAGTGCGTACTAGCAACAGCTGTGCCGCTTACCGAATAGGTAAATTGCATAGCACTTCCGGTATCGTTTTGTTTATCAAGTGTTATACGCAATTGCCCGTTCGTTTCAGGATTTTCCTGGGCATCATTAATTGTTGCGATACTCGCAGTTGCAACATCATTATCGGTAATATTTGCGGTAATTGATTGTCCGCTCAGCCCTAAGTAAGGCGTTTCTGTGGTCGCTTCATCTACAGCCACGTCTATAGTGCCTTGGTGATCACCTTCTACAAGACTATCATCAACTGCAGTAACGGTAATGTCCTGCGGCGTATTCCAATTTGATTCTGTAAAGGTCTTGGTAATTGTTTCTCCGATGCCCTCGCCAAGATCTAGTTGGCTATTTGGGTGTACTCCAACGACTACTTCCTTGTCCGGCGCTGGCTGGCTCGTTAGGACAAGGCTGAAGGTGTCAGTTGTTCCGCCTTCGGTAACGTTGGTAGTGCCTCCAGTTTGAGTAATGGTGATACCAGCTTCATCGTCATCTTCATTAGTAAGGGTGACATCGGCGATGTCGCCAGCGGCGAGTGCGTCCCACGTCGCATCAGGTGATGTCGGGTCGCCAGTAATCACAGTATATTCGATGTCACCATCAACCATATCGTCATCAACACCCGTAACCGTAACGCAATTATTACTACTGTTCCACGCGCCAGGCGCAATAACGATTTCTGTCTCACCTAACGATGCTTCGGAACTGTCAGATACTGAGAGCGGTATAGTTACACTATTGGCTGGACGGGCAGTGAGTTCAATACACACGTCAACCGAGCCGCCGGCTTCAGTTGTTATGCCGCCCGATTGAGAGACAAGAAATGCTGCCGCATCATCATCTTGATTAGTAATAACTACCTTTGTAATTGTACCGACATCAAGGTTTTCAAAATGAGTGTCATCGCTCGTTATGTCATCTACGGTAATATCAGCATTTTGTGGACCATCAACCGCATTATCGTCAACTCCAGTCGCGTCGAAGCAATTTTCGGCTGCTGCATCCCAATCGTCTGCAGCAATGGTTATAACACTTGGCACCGTAACTTCATCAGTGTTAGACGACACGAGATCAAGCGTTACCTGATGGCTCGGGCGAGCAGTAAGCGTGACGCATATTTCTGCCGTGTCGCCAGCTTCGTCAGTTATGCTATCGGTATTATGAAGTACAACGCCAGCTTCGTCATTATCGATAACATTAACAGAAACAACGGCGGTAGCATTTGTCCCGTCATAATATTCATCTTCTGAGGTTATTTCATAGCCAATATGTACGCTCTGTGTTCCTTCGATTGTATTGTCATCGATCGCCTCAATCTCCACATTAACTGGGTCATCCCAGTTACTTGGTGTAAAAGTAATCGGGTCAATTAGTTCCAGTTGTCCGCTTGGATCGCTCACAAGTGCCACTGTCACGTCATCGCTTGGCTGAGCGTTCAGGCTAACTGCGATATAATCTCCGGTACCGCCTTCTGTTACTTCCGTGCTATCATCTGTTTCTGTAATATGCACGCCTGGCGAACTGACACTCATAGCACCAACCTTCTGATCAGTTATCCCCGAAACAACCCAGTAATCTACGCTCTCTACCGTTACACTTGAAACACTACTATCGTGCGGTGTCAATGTCTGTTTATCATTACAACTCTCAGTGACTTGCACTAGTGATGTCGCATCCGGGCAGAGTACCACCGCATTATCGCCGCTAGCTTTTGGCACGTACAACGCAAGACTTGAGTCAGCTCCCGGAGCACCAATTACATCATTAAGGTACATCTTATATTCGCCCAGATCACTGTCACCGGAAACGCCAGACCAATCTCGATCTTCCGTAAGGTCAATCGCAACAGTCGCGAGCAGCGTATCATCATCTTGGTCATGAACATATACCGTAGGATTTGTTTCAGTACTACCAGTACTACTAAGGTTTATACCCTCACTGTCTTTGTATGTTATACCTGTGGCATCTGTAATTTTATATGCCGTTTTTGAACTTTGTATTTTTGTGATGTATCCGTCAGTACTGCTGGGGCTGCCGCCTGTCACAGTCCTCTCATCTGACTCAGAAAAATCAGCAGCAAAATCGACCGTATAATTAAACATGCCGACACTATGCAATGCGTCTTCTGTGTCTATTGTAAGCCCCACTAAGTATGCTTCGGCTTGGCCAACGAGCGCTGGTGAGACAGTCCAGCCATACGAATTGTCAGCATTTATTTTTGTAATGAACGCGTTTCCAACTGAGCTTAATCGTATATCGGTTCCGCTCCAGTCGGCAGCAAAATTAATATCTCCAGCAAAAATACCCGCGATGTATAGATTGTCTTCTGTATCTTTTACAATATTATAGCTTATGCTCTCGCCTGTAGGCTCGCTTTGTAGCAGTGTATGTGTCCAGCCATAGCTACCGTCGCTGTTGATTTTGGTAACATATGCACTTTGTCCACCAATACGGTTCTTAACATCGGTTTCAGACCAATCTGCGGCAAAATCCACGGTGGTACTCGAGAAACCGCCAGTAACGTAAACATTGTCATTACTGTCGGTTACTATGCTTGCTGCATACTCGTAGCCACTCGCCCCACCAAAGCACTTGGTCCAACCATAGGTATCATTTGCGTTGATTTTGGTAATGAACACATCTTGGCTGGCTGCGCTGCATACTTTGCTGTCGGTGCCGCCCCAATCTGTAGCAAAGTCTGCGGTACCATCAAACATACCAGTAACATACAGGTCACCTGATGGTGCCACTGTAATCGAAGAGCCTACCTCTGCGTTAGTACCTCCAAGCTGCTTTGTGGATCCGTAGCTGCCGTCGCTGTTGATTTTGGTAATGAACACATCGTTTGATCCGGCGCTAGTTTTACTGTCGGTGCTCGTACCAAAATCAGTATCAAATACCACCGTATCAGCAAATGCTCCTGTAGCAATGACGTTGTCAGATTGATCTATGGTAAGTGCGTTTAAGGTATCGCTTTCTGTACCGCCTATCTGCTTTGTTTCGCCGTAACTGCCGTCGCTGTTGATTTTGGTGATGAACACATCGTTTGATCCGACGCTGGTTTTGCTGTCGGTATCACTCCAATCCGCGGCAAAATCTACGGTATCACTAAAAATACCTCCAACGTATATGTTACCTGCCGAATCCGACACCACTGCATACCGTTCAAACCCGTTATCAAGCCCTGGGATAGACTTAGTCCAGCCATAACTCCCGTTAGCGTTTACCTTCGTGATAAATACGTCGCTGCTGCCAGATGTTTTGTTATCACTACCACCCCAGTCTGCGGCAAAGTTTACGGTGCCGCTAAAGGTACCTACGGTATAAAGGTTATTATTTTGGTCAGTCGTAACAGAAAATAGCTTATCATCACCTGCACCGCCAATAATTTTGGTACCACTATATCCAGGTGGGCTAGCGCCAGCAAACGCAAAAATAGAAACTACAGCTATGAGAGTAGCGGGCAACGCAGCGTGGCGCATGTGCCGGAGTGCTTTTGGGACAAATATCGGGATTCTTGTACCTTTGGTTTTAGATACCGGCACCGAAAACCGCAAATGCCCATTGTGTGCCGCCCGGTTTGCAGCAAGCTGATGCAATGTTTTTTGCGGCACAATCTTTTTTGTGGCCTGCAGTACACCTGCATCTGCTTTTTTATATCCTCTTGATACAGCACGTGCCGTTTTGCCTGCACGATATGACATAACTTTGATACGTCTTGGTGCAGCTGTTACTGTTTTTGCAGGTACATCTTTTTGAGATGTCCCGGGTAAAAGTGGTGCCGTTCCTGGTCCTGGAGGAGCGTCTTTAACAGAGGTCTTTTTGCCACTCTTATCCCCGTTTCGGCTTCTCGGCATAAACTGCTCTACCCTCTTACCAACATGTTGTCTCTAACTCCTTTAATGATAATGCTTTAAGAGGTAAAATACAACTGTAAACACACAAAAAAACCGGCACATAAGTCCGGTTTTTAAGTTGGATACTCATACTGGTGGGTGATGAGGGACTCGAACCCCCGACCCCCTCGGTGTAAACGAGGTGCTCTAGCCAACTG
>CAYTIU010000055.1:0-3698 GCA_964438085.1 uncultured Candidatus Saccharibacteria bacterium
CAACCGCTGCAGATGTTATTGCAGAAGCGCGAAAGACAGGCTTTTCTCGTTTTCCGATCACTGGCGAAGATATTGATGAAATTGTCGGTATTGTGCACGTAAAGAGTGCAGTGAGCGTTCCGCGTAGCAAGAGAAGCATTGTCTTGGCAACTGATATTGCTAAGAAACCAGTATTTGCGCCGTCTAATATCCATCTTGATCCTTTGCTCGAGATACTACGTGGTGGCGGACTACAAATTGCTGTGTTGGTTGATGAATTTGGCGGTACAGATGGTATTGTAACCATCGAAGACCTTATTGAAGAGCTGGTTGGAGAGGTGCAAGACGAGCACGATAAAAACGATGTATTGATGCAAAAGCGCAAAGACGGCAGTTGGTTGCTTTCAGGTTTGTTGCGTCCTGATGAGGCAGGTCAATTTTTAGGAATTGCGTTACCCGAGGAAGAGGAATTTGAAACGCTCGGTGGCTTAATAGCTGAGCGCCTTGAGAAAGTGCCAAAGCATGGTGACCATGTTTCGATCACTGGCTTAGACCGGACTGGAAAAGCGCTTGTGGTGGTATTGCGCGTGGTACGTATGGACGGGCTGCGTGTAGATGCTATTGAAGTGCGCGTACAACATGCACCACAAGAAACTGATAGTAAGGTAGATCATGGATAGTACAGTCGCACTTGCCTTAGCGGTTGTCTTGTTGGCTGGAAATGCATTTTTTGTGGCTGCTGAATTTGCACTGATATCAGTTCGACGTTCAACTATTGAGCCGCAAGCGCTTGCTGGCTCACGGCGGGCTAAAACAACACTTGGCGCATTAGAGAATGTTTCGATGATGATGGCAGGCGCGCAACTTGGTATTACGTTATGTTCACTAGGTCTTGGTGCGCTTGGTGAGCCAGCAATCGCATACTTCTTGGCAGAACCGCTGACAAGCTTGCATATACCGCACCATTTACTGCACCCGATTTCATTTGTTATTGCGCTGGCAATCATGACGTTTCTACATGTGGTGCTGGGCGAAATGGTGCCAAAAAATATCACGCTCGCAAACCCTAATAGATCTGCCTTACTACTTGCACCCATGTTACGACGAATTGTACGGCTCTTACTGCCAGCAGTTAAGAGCTTAAACGCAATTGCGAATTGGGCGTTACTCTTAGTAGGGGTGCGACCAAAGAGGGAGGTATCAAATACGTTTACTCGAGATGAAGTGGCGGACCTTGTAGAAGAATCACGGCGCGAAGGGTTGCTCAGCGAAGAAAAGGAGCATCTTATAACTGGTACGCTACGTTTTGATAAGCGTAAAGCGCATAATATTTTATTGCCCGCGAGCGAGCTTATATCAATTGAAAAAAATACTCCAGTTACGGAGATCGAAACATTGGTTGCTAAGACTGGTTTTTCAAGGTTTCCAGTTAAGGACGGCGACCGGTTTGTTGGCTATATTCATGTTAAGGACATTTTGCAGGAAAATGGAAAGGGTTCAAAAGCTCCACTGAATCCAAAAGCTATACGAGGTTTAGCGCGTATACGTGCTACCGATAATCTTCGCAAAGTACTTGCCACAATGCAACACGCGGGCTCCCACATGGCGCTTGTAGTCGATGGCAAAGATACGGTTTTAGGTGCTGCGACACTCGAAGATGCACTTGAGGAGCTTGTAGGCGAGATCCTTGATGAAGGACAGAAACAAGTTATTTCGTAGTCTTAGAACGTACGGCTGATTTTTGTTGTACTATAAGCCTTTGTTTTTCGTTCTCTTGGAATACATCAATTTTTGCTTGAATGTAGTGAATGATTGTGGCAAATCCCCAGCCGATAAGTAAGTAGATAATGATAGCAAATATTGCGGCGATATCTAAGTAGCCGGTTTCACCGACAGTCTTTGCCGGAAAAATACCTCGAAATGGTGCAAGATAGTCAGCAGATGTACGATAAACAAAATCTACAAAAGGTGTGGACGCATTAGCAGAAAATGCGAGTAAGAATACGCGCAGGCCAAGTATGATTGTGCCAAAGAATACCCACGCATACATGATATACGCGATAATTTTACTAATTGTTAGGTATCCAGGAACTTTAATGTCTTGATTCATAAACGCACCTCCATATGTATGGCTTCATTATAGTGTTATTTACAAGAGAATCGCAACAAATTTTGATATAAGGATAGCCTGCCCTATTTCCGGTCAAGAATTCTAGGGGCGATACCAAATACAAGAATGAGCGCGTAAAGAACTGCAAAGCCGCACATAATACTTGGAATTGCGTTAATACTTGCAGGATTGACAGCGTTTACGATGCCAGTTGGCAGTATGAAGCTTAAGTATCCCACAGTTTGCAGTATAAGCGCTTCGCGTATTTTTTTATGGGCAGCTACGCTGTAGTACAAACACAGGCCGATGCCGACAAAGAGCCAGGCGTAGTAGTACGCAAAGTATAATCCTCCAAGTCCCGGCGCAAGCTGGAAGACCGCATAATTACCGCTGCAGACGTGGCTTTGAAACGCAAAGTTGCTGGCACCAAAGACAACGGCAAAGCCTATGCCGCTAGCGTAAGCCGCGTAGCGTAGTATATGCGAGCCACGTTTGGCAATTGTTTGCACAATATGAATACCAAGCGGTGGTAATAAGGTAATTGCAATAAAACCAATTCGTGAATAGAGACTACCTAATTGCTGTCCGTTTTCGCACACGTTAAATTCGGCAAACTGGAAAATGGCGAGACAAAGTAATGTTGCGCACACTAAACGAGTTGCGCTATTCATTCTGTAGCGAATGAGCGTATAGAGTAGTAGCCCGATCTCTATGATAAAAGTGGCTATCATAACTGGCGGCGAAAAACAGTAAAAAGTTGTGGTACGGGTTTTTTGAAACATAATTGCCAGTATACTATTGTCTCTAGCTTTTCCCAATTCGCTTAAGTTAAATTGCTCATAACTTGAGGGTAGCTCAGTAGCCCAAGCATTTTTGTGATTATAATAAGTTGCATATATTACAAATAAAGTATATTATAAAAAATTATGGAAAAATTAAGATTTTCTGTGGCGGAAGCGGCGTGTGGTACGTGTGTTGGCGCATGTTGCCGGGCGCATGCGGTAACGATATCGCTCTATGGTCACGAAGTAGAAAATCTTGAAGCGGCTGGTACAGAATTAAAAACCTTTTTACCTGCAGGCGAAGAAAACAACTGGGGTAGTCGGCGATTTTTTAGAAAACATGCCGAAATTGATGATCAGCATGAAAAGAAATTTGTCAAAAGCCGTTTAGAGCAAATCAAATCTCAACAAGGCTTATATGGTATGGAAACAGATTGCGGTTTTTTGGAAAAGACACCGAGCGGACACTCGATCTGTGGTGCCCATGGAACAGAGTTACAGCCGCAAGCGTGTAAAGAATTTAAAGCCAACACAAAACGGTGTAATACTATCCGAAGCACGGTAATTAGGCGGATGATAGAAGAAGATTTAGAAAATGAGTTTCCTACCGCAGAGTTTGAATTAGATTTAGTTGAAACGGCACTTGGCAATGCGGCGCTTGCACAGGCTGTACCAGGTGAAGAGATTTCAAGGTAGATTTCAAGAGTAAATTTTAGTATAATTCACTCTGTTATTCCGGCTAAAACCAGAAAATAAAGCTTAATAGGGCGTGGCCAAGTGGTAAGGCAGTGGGTTCTGGTCCCATGATCGGGGGTTCGAATCCCTCC
>CAYTIU010000056.1:0-3593 GCA_964438085.1 uncultured Candidatus Saccharibacteria bacterium
GCGGTTGCCGTTTGGGGCACACTTTCGACGCGTGCCCGTGGTGTCATGACCTCATCAGCGCGCCGCTCGCCAAACATTAATGAACGTTCTATCATGAGCGCCGTATCATACGGCAAAACACCTTTATCCGCTGATCGACGCACCAGGGAAGTCAATTCCTCAGCCGATCGTGCAGACGCCAGTTCCTCTTGCGGCTCAATCCGCATTCTTCTTAGAATATAGTTCGCGGTTCCGTTACTTAAGCGAATTGGATACGCCATAATCCAACTAAAGCCGCGCTGAAAACCCTGTACTGAACGTGCTGTCTGCATAGGCATAGCTATAGCAAGATTTTTCGGAATCAGCTCACCAAAAATCATGGTTGCAGCAGTTGCTAAGGTTAAGGCAATAATTACTGATATGCTCGCTGCGCCAGCGCCTGAAATACCGAGTGCATTTAGTGGTGCACCAAGTAGCCGCGCAAGAGACGGCTGGGCAAGATACCCGATTGCAAGGTTCGTTATGGTTATGCCCACCTGTGCGCCAGATAACTGTGTCGAAAGCCTCTTAAGCGCATGCTGCAAACCAATCGCCTTACGATCGCCCCTTTGGGCTGCGCGGCGCACTTTTGCTCGGTCAACGGTAATAAAAGAAAACTCAGCCGCAACAAACAACCCACACAAAAGTATCAACGCAACAGATACAAGAAGGAATACTAATTCACCCATTCAATGGTAGCATTATAGCACCCTATACAAACCTGCTAAAACTAAAAGTGAATAAACACTAGTCCAGTCACCGAACGGCGTACTTCGCTATACCTACCGTCCCAGCTCGCGTTGTATTGGCTCACGGTAATCGTACCGTCTCCGTGTACCGCTTCAACATACATCACGTGCCCATACCTACCAGCGTTACTTACCGCCACATCGCCAACTCGCGGACTGGTATCTACTGGGATACCGGCTGCGCGGGCATTGTCATCCCACAACTTTGCATTACCACGTCCACCCCAATACGGCATATAGCGCCCAGAGTTTGCAACTCTCCATGCTGCATACGAAACACATTCGCGCTTGTACATACCCCATGGATCAGGCGAGCTGCTCGGATATGGTACATTCGCCCACGGATAACCGCCGCTGCCGCCAGTAACTACCTTGCTCACGTTATAGCGAGCATTTTCTTGAGCCTGTTTTTTCTGTAGGGCAGTGATTTCCGCATTACGATTTTTCATATCACGCTCAAGCGTACCCTGCTCTTGCTCATTCAATGCAAGCAACCTGTCATTCTCAGCCTTTTGTTCGGCAACCCTCGCCTGCATTGCCTCTTGATCTGCAAGCAAGCGCTGCACCTCTTCGCGCTGCTTATCAAGTTTCTCTTTCAGCTGGTTAATAGTTGCTACCGTCTCATTTATTTTACTTTGCACGCTATTACGATACTGTGCTTTGTCAACATAATCACCAAGGTCTTTACTGGTTGCCAACATCTCCAGTGTACTCATTTCATTTTCAACATACATCTGCTTGATATTCTCGCCAAGTACCTTTTTTTGATACGCCAGGTCCGCCTCAGCCTGCGCTATCTCTTTTTGTAGCTTTACATCTTTGGCCTTGCTATCTCTAATTTGAGTCTCTAATGCGGAAATCTCTGTTTGCAGTGACGCAATAGTGTCAGTAATTGTACCTGCGCTCGCCCGCAAGTCTTGCTGCTTCGACTTCGAGGCCGCATTTTTACTTTTGAGCGCATTAATCTGAGCCTCGTATTTTGAGGCTGCAAATGTGATAGATGAAATAACCAACGTTAACAATGCAAATAACACTGCCACCCCAATGATTATTATGTGTTTTTTTACCTTACGTGTTCGTATTTTTGTCGCAGTTAAATATAGCTCCTCGATCATGTACCCTCGCTTACGTTCGTATTTTTGTTGTTTTTGTTTTTGCCGCACACACTAAAACAACGTATGCACTTTTAACAATTTCATAAAATGTTTTTCTTTAACCCCTAACCCACGTTGTCTCGTAAGTTATTGCTCGCCCAAATGGAGCGGTCGCACTACAGGTAAAGAATTAATACTGACAGTTATATTGAGAAATCAGTCAGACTGTACTTATGGTTATTATACAGACATTCTATTTTCATGCAACGCGTTTATTTTAAGGGTGCGCACGCCTGTACAGCTGAATAAGTTCTTCTGGGGTATAGCGAGATACTGTCTCCGCGATAAGCTCTACTGGTATTTCTTGAACGTGCTTGAATCGAACACTACTTTTGCCAACGCTCAACTTTTTCCCTGTTTCTCTATACGCTCGCCGAAACGCCATGTCGTCTCTGCCATAATTAGACATAACGTATAACGACACATACTCTTTGTCTGACGAAATAGCGATATAATCCAACGGCCGCCTATCATATGTACCAGAATAGAGCGAGAATGGTACGTAATACGCGATCATGCCATATTCCATGCCTTCTTTATAGCCTTCTGGGAGGTTATCTAATATGATCTGGCGTAACTTTGTCACTAATTCCCGGCGCTCTGGCGGGAGGCTCATAAGGTATACATCAATTGTTGATCCATTATCTTTCATGGGACAACGAAGTATACCCGAAAGTTTACCCAAAGTAATTGATCTAGATCACAAATTTATATGAGCGTACCGAAGTAATACCAAAAATGATGCAAAATTAACGTGGTAATTACCAAGTACCAGAGTATAAGAATATCGAGGTGATGTTTTTGCGCAAATTGAGCAATTTTTGCTACTGCGCCGCTTGTTTTAATGTGTTTTTTGCGAATATTATAGAGTAGCACATACCAAAATGCTGCAATTGTCATAGCCCACACGACCATACAGTACGGGCACAGCGCTTGTATATTATAAACCGCCTGATAAAACAGCCAGTATACAAATCCTAAGGCGAATAGCAATCCACCCTGTACTATAAGCCAAAACCATCGCTTAAATCGGGCACCGGCAAGCATTGCAACGCCTATCGTAATCAGTACCGGAAAACCAATGAGACCCAAGAATGGATTTGGAAAACCAAACGCTTCCGCCTGATCTGAGCGCATTACCGAGCCACAACTAATGACTGGGTTGATGTCGCATGACACAACATACTCAGGGTTTTCCAGGATATGGAGCTTTTCGACCATGATGATATACGAACAAACAAGCGCAATTGCGCCAGCGATTATCAGTATCCATGGTAGGACTTTTTCAAGACTCCAACGCGACACTTTGGTAGCGGTTTTTGGTGTTGCCATATTGCTTTAGTATACTCCTTGCGGTTTTATCATTCAAATACGGTATACTTACTAGAGAAATTACAAGAGGTAACCCATGTCATTTTCCCAAAAACAGGCTAGCTTTTCTTTTGCTGTAACACAGCGGCTGGCTGGCGCCCTTGGACGCGCTGGCATCATAAAGACCCCTCATGGCGTAATAGAAACACCTGCATTCATACCGGTCGGTACACAAGCGACCCTCAAGGCTTTAACGCCCGAACAGCTTAAAGATACCGGTGCACAAGCAGTACTAGCTAACGCCTACCATCTTTATTTACGCCCCGGCCCAGAAATTATCGAGCAAGCTGGCGGGCTTGGT
>CAYTIU010000057.1:0-3582 GCA_964438085.1 uncultured Candidatus Saccharibacteria bacterium
CGCTAATAGTAAAACCGTAACGCTCCAACACCGGCACAATGACATCTCTATATATGTCTTGCCGTACGCGCTCTAGCGTAATCTGCTCGTTATGCGGCACAGCAATTGTAACGTGCTCCACGGCAACTGGCTTACCATCTTCGTAACGCACAACAACTTGCGCCTTGCCGTCCGGGCGCAAATGAGGCAATACTTTCTGCTCTCGAGCGTCATCAATTGCACGGGTCAACGCATGGGCTACAGCAATCGGCACGGGCAGATACTCGGGCGTTTCCTTCGTAGCGTAACCAAAGATGATACCCTGGTCGCCTGCGCCATTATCGTCAACGCCAACTGAGATTTCCGGTGACTGTTCGTGAATATAGTTTGTAATGGGCGATGCATCACTAAAGCCCCACTCTGGCTCCACGTAACCAAGCCGCTTAATCTGCGTTCGCGCAACTTTGACAAAATCTACCTTGGCTGTCGTATTGACTTCGCCAGCCAGCACTACCTGGTTAGCAGCAACAAGCGTTTCTATAGCAGTTCTGCCGTATGGATCTTGGCGTAAAATTTCATCTACAATCGCATCACTAATTTGGTCTGCAACCTTATCTGGATGCCCAGCGCACACTGACTCACTTGCGAATCGCGTAACCCGTGCCACTTTTTGCTTTGGCTGTGCGCCTCGCTTTGCAGTAGTTATTACATTTGACATAAAAATATCCTTTCTGCCACGTTTGCGAGAAAGGATATATGAGAGAAAAATATCTTCCCCGCCTGGCGGGCTAGATGGAGCACCTTATCCTGCTTACAGATAGGTTGCCGACAGATCAACGAGCTAGTTCTCTCCCTGTACTCTTTATATTCTTATTGTTAAGCTTTATTAGTATAACACGCTTACGAATTATTTTTAATACTTGCTATGATGTCTTGTTTTGTTTCGTGAACCAGATCTTGGGGCGCGACAGACTCAAAAGTAGCCAGCATCTTTGATATACTCACAGTTGCATCAGTGTCGCCATAAAATGCTCTTGGCATATTTGATTTAATTGTTTGTGCCGTCTGGTGCCACAGAATCTCTTGAGACTCCTCGTCGTGTAATTCTATGATTGGTTGCACGATATCCAAACCCATACGTAACATATCTCTCGTATTTTCTCTGTAGTACTCGGTAACCTTATCCCGTCTCTCGTGAAACACCGAGGGTTTTTCTACTTGGCGCTTTATACCAAGCAACGATTTTATAGTCTCAGTCCGTGGCTCATGATCCGAAGCAGCTGTTAGTTCAATCGCTTTTTGTATAGCCATACGCCGTATGGCTCCATTCCTTACAGTTGCCTTTTCTGCAATCCATAAACAACTTTCAACATCATCTGGCTCATATGAACGATGTATCCTATTTGGTGTCATATGCTCTAGTGCTTTTTCAGCGAGAAAGGCGGCACTCTCTGTTGTGAAGAAAGAGCCTCGTGATCGCTGCGCTTGTCTCATATATGCATTAACCATGCTACGCCCTTGGAATATATACTCAGCTCGCGGGTCATTTTCAATGATTGGCATGACTTTTTGTAAGACTGAATCCATTAACTGATCACGATCCTTTCCAAAAGATTCACTGTGACGATCTTGTAGGCCAATGAGTATCCTGCAGACCGCTTCTAGTTCTTGGCGATTGTCTTCAGAATAGGTATTAGCTGTAAAAAAATCTGTGGCCTCTTCGGCTATTTTAAGCGCAAAATCAATACTGCTATAGAGATGTGGCTTGCTCTCTAAATTCTCTATCACACCTATCCCCACATCAAGCTTTGCTCGCATCTGAGTTGCTTCGTCAGTAATATGCTTATCAATATACTTTACGCAATCATGTTCACTGACTTTATTTGCCTGAGATACATGTGATATAAAATCTTTCCGCTGCTCGTCATCTAATGGCTCATCGCCATAAAAGACTTGTTGCATGAACTCTAAACCGTCATCATAAATTCGTTCTTGCTGGGAATACTCCACTTTCCACACTCCGCTATACCATTATATTGGCTCTATTTAACAGGAGACCACAACCTAACGCAAGCATAAGCCTGATGGAATTTATAAGAGTGCTCATCATAAAGAGAGATACTATCTTCTCATTATAACATACTTCTTATGCTTTTGTCAATTTTTCTTTTACCAGATCTGTAATTGTACGATATATATCCATAGAAGAAGCGGTTATAAAATTATCGCTTAATGTACTGTAATCACTGCCATCAAGGTTCTTAACCACCCCTCCAGCTTCTTGAACTATAATTGCGCCCGGAGCAAAATCATAGTCACTACCCCGTGGATCCATACAAATCCTTGCCTCAGCCCGCCCATCTGCTATTAGAGTATACTCGTAACCTGCGCAACCAAGATTAGCCAGCATCATATGTGGCGCCAAATAGCTAGGCAACAGTACGTTTTTCTCCTTTTCTAAGTTGATCTCTACAAGCGCAAGCGCATTCTCTGCTGACCTATTAGAAACATGAATTTTTTCGCCATTCTTATATGCTCCAGCTCCCCGGACTGCACTATAAAAACTATCATCAGCAATAACGTATATTATGCCTAGTACGGGGATAGTATCCTCTATAAGCGCAAGCATGATCGTGCTAAATGGTATGCCACGGGTAAAATGAAGCGTGCCGTCAATAGGGTCAATAAGCCAGTGCCGCCCTTTGGATCTGTTGCCACCTGACTCTTCGCCGACAACTGGAATAGTGGGGTCAATCTCGTGCAGCTTCTGGGCAAGACGATTCTCAACCGTTATGTCAAAATCTGTTACCGCATCATGGATACGATGTGATTTTTGAGAATAGGTAATAGCACCAGATGCCTCACGGATTAAGCGGCCGCACGACCGAACTTCCGACTCTAACTCTGAAACAAAGTTTATATATTCTTGCATAAAGCTTTCATTGAGGGTAAGTTCCTATTATATCAACACCGTGGCAATCTAGTAAATACCTGGATCTAGCGCATGGTTTTGCTTTCTGACACAATAGTAACATGGGCAATAAAACACGCGCCCTAACCAGCTAATGGAGAAAGTAGCTGGCCATAAACCAGTTACGTGGCGCTTAGCGTTGTCGATTTTATCAGTATCGCGTATGCACCGTGCTACATAAGGAAATTTAAATAGGAGGTACTATGACAAAACATCGAATCTATACAATGAGCTTCGCAAGCGTCTATCCCTTTTATATCGCTAAGGCAGAGAAAAAAGGCCGCACAAAAGCAGAGGTCGATGAAATTATTCATTGGCTAACAGGATACAGCCAGGAAGAATTAGAAGCCCAACTAGAAAAACAAACGAACCTTGAAGCTTTCTTTATGGAGGCTCCCAAACTAAATCCCTCACGAGCTTTGATCAAAGGCGTGATTTGTGGTGTTCGAGTGGAGGACATCAAAGAGCCGCTCATGAAAGAAGTTCGCTATCTGGATAAACTCATAGACGAACTGGCAAAAGGAAAAGCAATGGAGAAAATCCTGCGGAAATGATAAGGGTTTAGATCACTTTTTCTACTATATTAAATACCTGGCTAGGGCGGAGGGATTCGAACCCCCGATCATGGGACC
>CAYTIU010000058.1:0-3577 GCA_964438085.1 uncultured Candidatus Saccharibacteria bacterium
TTGTTTTGGAGGGCCATCTGGGACTCGAACCCAGGACACCCTGCTTAAGAGGCAGGTGCTCTAACCAGCTGAGCTAATGGCCCACGCATGCCAAGTGGGCAGATAACGAGATAATTTTAACAGATAGGACCAATATACGCAATACTCGCTCTATCTGTTAATTATAGCCTAACGCTTAAGTGGCTGGCCGTTCGCATCGTTGAGTTTGCCAGTGGCAATCAAGATGATATCGATAATTGTCCATATGCCGCAGCCCCCAAAAGTGACAAGCTTTAGGATCCCAAGGCCAATATAACCAAGGTAAAACCGGTCAACGCCAAGGCTACCTACAAAAATTGATAGTAATAATGCTACCAGAAAATCCCTTTGTTCATCAGCTGGTGCTGGTGTCGTTGGTTGCGTGTTATTTTGTCCGTCCATAAGCTACTCCTCGGCTATTAGTTGTTTAACCACATTGTATACGTCTTTTATGAGTAATGGTAGTCCAATTAACAACACTATGAAAACCAAACCGTTTTGTTGCCAGGCTTGCTCAAAGTTGCCATGCAAAACATAATGATAGGCACGCGTAAGCCCGATAGACGGCAAATCAAAGCCTATTTTACCCCAGAGCGAAAAACCAGCCAGTGTTTTTATGGGGAGTAAAAATACTATAAAACTAACAACAGTAAAGAACGCCAACCTTCCACGGCTTGTTTGAAGGCCTATCGTTTCAATGGCAATTCGCTTTGTGGGTTTCATGGCATGTGTATGCATATATGTATTATACAAAACGTTACTATGCAGCCTCTGGTACAATACTAAAGATGAAAATACTAAACGGCAGTGATCTTGCAAGTTTTATTAAAGAACGCCAATCTCGGCAAGTGCGCGGATTGCGCCAAGCGCACGATATTGCACCAAAACTCACTATTATCCAGGTAAAAGATGACCCGGTTATTAACACCTATGTCCGGCTGAAAAAGCAGTACGGCGCAGATATCTTGGTTGATGTTGATATCCATACTATTACCCAAGAAGAAGCTCCAAAAACTATCCAGCAGCTTAACGCAGACGACACAGTGCATGGCATTATCGTGCAATTGCCGCTTACTGACACCACGCAAACAGATGAAATACTTAACCTTGTAGCGCCAGAAAAAGATGTTGATGCGCTCGGTAAAGACGCGACGTTTGATCCAGCCACGCCTATGGCAATTATGTGGCTGTTGGCTGGCTATAACGTGGACTTACGTGGTAAAAAAGTACTTTTGATAGGCAAGGGTAAGCTGGTCGGCGCCCCGCTCGAAAAAATCTTGCGTGATTCTGGTATTACTGTCGAAGTGGCAGATCGCAGTACCGAAAACCTTGCCGAAAAAACGCTCAATGCCGATGTTATTATCACGGCTGCTGGCAGCCCAGCAATCTTATATCCGGATATGATCGCCCAGGGTAGTGTTGTGGTAGATGCAGGTGTGGCAAGCGAAGACGGGAAAACCGTTGGTGATGTTGCGCCAGAGGTGTATGAGCGTGATGATCTCACTATTACGCCAGCTAAGGGCGGCGTCGGGCCGCTCACCGTCTGCGCGCTCTTTGATAACGTTATTCGTGCTGCAGGGAACCACACATAGGGTATGAAAATTGGCGTATTTGATTCTGGTGTTGGCGGCCGGTCAGTAGCAAATGCTATCCAAAAAGCATTGCCAGAATATACAGTACAATATGCCCAAGATGAAGAGAATGTTCCGTATGGCTTAAAGTCACCGGAGATTCTGTTGCGGCTTGTGGTACCAATTTTACAGGGGCTTGTCCAAGATAAATGTGATGTTATCGTAGTTGCCTGCAACAGCGTAACAACCACAATCATAGAAGATTTACGGAAGATCATACCAGTGCCGCTTATTGGAGTCGAGCCAATGATACAACCAGCGGTAGCAATAACGCGTAGTAAGATTGTGGCAGTGTGCGCTACTCCAACTACGCTCGCGAGCAAGCGATACGAGGAGCTAAAAGAAACCTATGCCCACCCCTCTCATGTGCAAGTAATTGAGCCAGATTGTAGCCGCTGGGCAGATATGATTGAAAAAAACCGCATAGACCAGGCGCTAATAGAAGATGTCACCGAAGAATGCATCCAACGAGGTGCTGATGTTATTGTGATGGGTTGTACGCACTACCATTGGATAGAGAAGATTGTCGAACGAAAAGCACTTGGCCGAGCTATTGTCCTGCAGCCTGAAGCACACGTTATCGTGGAACTGAAGCAAGTGATTGCACAGCTTGGTTAAATTGGTCGCCCCGGTCTTTATAATTTTTGAACATATCAAAGCTGGCTGAGGCAGGTGAGAGCAGTACAACATCGCCCGGTTCAGCATGTTCTTGGGCAGTGCGCACAATCTGTGCCATATCTGTACCGCCTGGTGTAATGTGCGAAAATCCTGCAGCCTGAAGCGCAGCAGTAATTGCATCGGCAGTTTCACCAATAACCACTGCGGTTTTCACATTACCATGCGCAATTGCGTAGGCAAGGTCGTCATACGATGCGCCTTTGTCCGATCCGCCAAGTATCACAATTTTTGGTTCCTGGAATGCTTCTATAGCAACCAGCGCCGTTTCAGGGGTGGTACCAAAGGAGTCGTTATAGTATTTTACGCCGCCTATCTCGCGGATAAGCTCAAGCCGATACGGTAAGCCAGAAAACGACGTCACTGCAGAACGGATTGCTGTAACATCTTGCGTAATCTGCCAGGTAACGGTAATAGCTGCACATACATTTTGCCAATTATGTTCGCCTACAATCTGTAAATCGTCTGTATGGCACACCGTAATATCCCCAATTTTTATGTGTCCAGCCTCCACATAGGCGCCTGGCGGCTTAAAGTAGGGGATTTTTACGGCGGATCCAGTGCTGGCGATTATCTGGGATTGTTCGTTGTGCGCAAAATACATGGCGATATCATCAGGAGTTTGCTGGGCAAAAAGATTCTTTTTAGCAGCAGTATATTCATCGTAATCAGAGTGCCAGTTCAGATGTTCAGGGGAGATCATGACACACACGCCAATACGCGGTGAATAATGCAGGTCAATCAACTGAAAACTTGATAATTCTAGCACTACCCAATCGTTGGGCTGAATATCACCAACAAAACTTAAGGCTGGAACGCCGATATTTCCACCAAGGTGTACGGTTTTTCCGGCAGCTTTGAGTATGGTAGCAATCAAGCTGCTGGTTGTACCTTTGCCTTTTGTGCCAGTTACGCCAATAATATTTCTACTTGGGCAGATCTTAAAAAACTCGTTGGTTCCACTGGTAATTTTCTCGCTAACCCCCGGGTTTTTAGCAAGTATTTTACTGGGTGGCAGCCCGGGAGTACGTACTATCAGGTCAAACGCATCCAGGTTATCAAGATAGGTTTCTCCAAGTTGTGCCTGGACACCTTCAGGCAGTGCGACATCTGTTTTTTGATCGCAAATAGTTACATGGTCACCGCGAGCTGAAAAATAGTCATACGAGGCGTGTCCTTCAGTATCAAAACCAACAAGTGCTACATTCATCTGTTTTATTGTAAGCCAAACTGCCCGGGAGCGCCACAGAGCT
>CAYTIU010000059.1:0-3239 GCA_964438085.1 uncultured Candidatus Saccharibacteria bacterium
CACACGAGCTGCCACTGCTCCACCCCGCGTTATCACTGCTTATCGTAAGCAAAGTCATTGACTATCATAACAATCAGAGGTGATTTTGTCAATAACGGGGCTGGGACACGTAATGTGCACCTATCTTTTGTGAAGCAAAAACTCGAACCACGCGTCAATATTTTGCTGCCAGGTAGGTTTTTCCACCTCTCTTGGCGTCCCGCTTGGTGCTACAGTATCAGAGGAAACAATGTTTTTCATCGCTACCTGCTTTGGTACAACATATACCGTTTCGCCTGGTGCAGCCAAGCCAAAGTTTTTACGGGCTTCAAGCTCTAAATATTCATCAGTTTCAAAGTATTGATTTTCGAGCTCCAGGTTGCGATTCTCGAGCTGGCGTATCTCATTTTCTTGCTGCATGCGGGCAATTTCTTTTTGCAAACCATAGTTTGTTTCAATTACCTTAATACCGCTCCAGCTAATCAGGAGTGCAACGATCAAAAACATCACCACGCCAAGTGCCCGCACGTCTTGGAATACGCGCACTTCGGCAATAATCTTCTTTTGGTAGGTTTTAATTTTAGTAAGCACGTGTTTATAGTATATAACTTTTTGGAAAATCTGCTATACTCGTATCTGTTAGTATATCGATGAGGGGGTGTAGCTCATCGGTTAGAGCAGGCGGCTCATAACCGCTTGGTAGTTGGTTCGATTCCAACCACCCCCACCATATAAATACTCGGATTACTATACGAATGTAGCCATAGAAAAAGCACATGCGAACGATGCAATCGCGCTACATGCTTTAATGTCAGAATTTGCCAATATATTTGATGTGGACATTAAAATTACAGCAAGAGAGCTAAGCAATACTGGAAGCTCGCACAATGGATATCTATACGATATTTAGAGCTGCATAAGGCTTAGAATCTACGATTGAATAGAAAACGGGCTGTAATAAATCAACACGAGAACCAGCAGAGCGTGGATACCCTCCATTATTAATGGTCAATTCTGGTAAATTACCTTCTTCATTTTGCGTAGACGCTTCGAGCCATGTACTTGCTTCCCTGCTGGCTAAATCAATCATGAGCCGGCTCGCTTTCGATAACTGTTGGTTCTTGCCAAACTGACCTTCCGCCATTCCTGACACTCGCTTCATTATTCCAGCACATTCTTGATAGGTTTCTGCCTCAACTGGATTGCCAGTTGGAAGTGATACCGTTTTTCTTAAAACTTTATCAATACTTGTTGCTTGTACTTCAAGTAGATCGACAGTTGCTCCCTCGCCTGATTTATCCATCATCGCATTAAAAAGCGCAACAGAAGAAATTAAGCCACCTATATTCTTACCTTGGTTAAAAAATGAAAGCGAAAGCGCCTCCACATCACCTTCGATATTATAGATCTTTTGTCGGGACACATTACCTGTATGTTGATCACGCTGGGTAAGGCCTTTGTCAAGCCACCCCGCCCTCTGAATGCTATAAGGTGTCATCAAAGAAGCCCATAATACTTCCCGCCTTAACCACTCACGAGGATTAAAAATAGTTTCACCAACAACACTTACTCTGCTCTCTGGCATATATCTTTATATTATAACATAAACTATTATTATAGCCAACTTTGTCTGTGCTCCTCGACTGTCGTAAAAATATCTATACTTGTTATACTTATGCTTAATGAATAGAAAGTTCCTGATTGTACTGCTGAGTAACTACGGCTCTGTTATTAGCCTCGGTTTCTTTATTCCTATTTTCGCGCTGTATATTGTGGAGCTTGGCGGTTCAGCAACTGAAGCAGGTATTGCAACGGCAATTTACTATGTTTTAGCTGGTATTTTTATGCTCCTGTTTCGCCTTTTAATTAACAGAACATCGAATCGTCCTAAATACTACACGCTAGGTAACGCTCTTGAAACAGTAACAGCACTTTGCTTTGTATTTGTTACCTCAGTTACTCAATTTTATATGGTGCAGATCGTACACGCGCTCGCAACGTCATTACGCGTACCGTCACAACGTGCACTTTATTCGCAGTTTACTCCCAAGGGGAAAGAAGGACACGCCTGGTCAATCATGGAAGGCGGTGATTTCATTATTATGGGTATGTCAGCAGCAGCTGGCGGACTGATTGTTTCCACGCTGAGCTTCCAGACAGTGTTTTTGGTCATGGCGGGGGTACAGGCAATAACCACCCTATACTGCACAAGGCTCCTTAAATATAAGGATTGGTACGCTTTCGGAGACATAAGACAACGTATAAAAATTTAACGTTGATTCATTACACGGCTGAATTATCTGGTATGCACCAGAGTTCGTTCGTTTCCGAGTCTCGTATGTAGTATCGCTTCAGTGTACACTTCATAACCCCTCCTCACTGGATATTGTAAGGTGTCTGCACGGATATAGGTGTGACATTTCTTACACCTATCTCTTGCTTTTTTGTGTATAAATCAGTATGCTTTTTTTATGAAACTCACAAGGAACACATACATATTTCCGCGTCGCCCGCGTCTATTCGGGGACTATCCTTGTAGTTAATATTTAATCTATGCTCCAGATAGCTCCCCGCACCCGAGGGAGCTTTTTTAATGGTAAGTGAGTATATAAGATGATTATAGAAACAATTGATACATGCAAGGAACAGCAGTCGGCTTTGTCGGTTATAGCCCAGTGGACGCAAGCTTCGCGCACCATGCTGCCCCTAACGCCCGAGAACATGAAAACCCACCCGTTTGGCGCAATTGCGCTTGACCATGATACCGTGCTTGGCTACAGCGCTATCACTACGGTATATCAGCCAGCCGTTGCTGAGTTTGGCGGGCTGATCGTACACCCAGGTGCGCGCAGGCAAGGAATTGCTGCCGAGCTCACCCGTTTTACTGTTCAAAATTACCTGGCACACGCGAAAGTAACCGAGCAAGTTATTGTCTTTGCAAACCAAGAAAGCTCACCGTTATTTCAAAAGCTCGGCGGTGTTATTCTTGGTGAAAAAGATAGGCTTATCGAGATGCCGTGGCAGCTAAACGCCGCCGAGCCGCCCAAACCAACACGGTCTCCTGATATACGCTCCTGCAACACCGTTATTGATCTTACGAGGGTAGCTTAGTATGCGTAATTATGAACATACTTTGCCCGATGAGCTGGTTGTTATAAAAGTTGGAACGAGTACGCTCACACGCGTGGATACAACTGGCGATCGCGTATTAGATGCCGCAGCGTTTGGGCGCATTGGCGCGCAAGTTACTGAGCTCATAG
>CAYTIU010000060.1:0-3230 GCA_964438085.1 uncultured Candidatus Saccharibacteria bacterium
GTAGCCCTTGCCGGATCTGACCTTAAGTTTAACCTAGGGTTTTCGCACGAAGTATTATATCGTTTGCCTCAAGGTGTGACTGCAACAGTAGAAGGCTTGGCTATTACAGTAAGCGGTATCGATAAACAGCAAGTTGGACAAGTGGCAGCTGAAATTCGTGCGCTTAAAAAGCCTGAGCCGTATAAGGGCAAAGGCATTAAGTATGCTGATGAGCGCATTATCCGTAAGAGCGGTAAATCAGGAAAGGATAAGTAGGAGTTAGTATGAGTCGATTATCACACAAATTAGAAAAGCTCCATCTCCGTAAACAACGCACTCGCTCAAATATTACTGGTACGGCTGAGCGGCCACGATTGAGTGTGCATGTAAGCAATCTTCACGTTACAGCTCAGGTTATTGATGACACAACGCACAAAACACTCGTGTATGCCAGCACTGTTGGGAAAAAGGATTTACCAAAGACTATGACCAAAAAAGCAGAGTGGGTAGGAGCTGAAGTTGCTAAAAAAGCAAAAGCTGCGAAAATTAAGAAGGTTGCTTTTGACCGTGGCGGACGCATGTATCATGGCCGCGTGAAAGCTCTTGCCGACGCAGCACGTAAAGCAGGATTGGAGTTTTAATTATGGCTGTACAACAAAAAAAACCAGAACACCAACGCTCACGACGCCCTGAACGTATCGTAGAAGAAAAGCCATTCGATGAGCGCGTATTGCACATTGATCGTGTTGCTCGCGTTGTAAAGGGTGGACGACGTTTCCGTTTCCGCGCACTCGTAGTGGTTGGAGATCGTAAACAGCGTGTAGGTATTGGTATTGCAAAGGGCGCTGACGTAACAACAGCTGTTACAAAAGCTACTGATGTTGCTAAAAAGAATATGATTACCCTATCGCTCGATAAAAATGGTACGCTTTACCACGATGCGCAAGCCAAGGTTGGCGGCGCTAACATTCTTGTAAAGCCAGCTAGCCCAGGTACCGGATTAATTGCCGGTGGTGTTGTTCGTACTATTTTGGAAGTTGCTGGTGTGAGTAACGCGCTCAGTAAGTCACTTGGTTCAACGAATAAAGCAAATATTGCATACGCAACAATTGCAGCTCTTGAATCTATCGTTCCATCAAAAGATTGGATTACGCGCACAAATGCCAAGGCGCCTGTAGCTACGAAAACTACAGCTAAGAAGACGGAGAAAAAGTAAATGAAATTTCATGAACTCCAGACGAGTAAACCTAAAAGTTCACGCCGTGTTGGTCGTGGTATAGCTGCTGGTCGTGGTAAAACGGCAGGCCGTGGTACGAAAGGGCAGAAATCTCGCTCAGGCTCATCAAAGAAGCCTGGTTTTGAGGGCGGCCAAAATCCGCTTATGCAACGCCTACCTAAACTACGTGGTTTCCGTTCGTTCAAAACGCCAGTAGAGACGGTCTCAACTGCTGAACTTGCAGCATTTGCAAATAAAAAAGTAACAACAGACGCGCTGGCAGAAGCAGGCCTTATTTCGAGCCCGTACGTTTCAGTAAAAGTTGTAGTAAAAGGGGAGCTTACTAAAAAAGTAACTGTTGAGCTACAAAATGCATCAAGCAAAGCAATCGATGCTATCGAAGCAGCTGGCGGCACGTTCACGAAAGTTGCTCGCAAAGCCCGCGAAAAAACATCTGAAAAGAAAATCGCTAAAGCACAAGCAAAAGCAGAAAAATAATACAAAATACTTACATACTTTGTGAGTCTCTTTTTGTTTTTACAGCTTTCTTGTATACTAGTCAAAAGAGTATTTATTTACTGACATAAAGAGGAAACCTAGAGGGAAGTTCTGAATGAATTGGAAAGTTATTAGGCAGTCACTTAAACACCGTGACATGCAAAAGCGTATTGTAGCGGTTGTCGGTATTTTAATTGTCTACCGTTTTTTGGCGCATATCCCTATTCCTTTTGGCGATCCGCAAACAGTAAAGCAGGTTTTAGACAACCTGTTTACTTCTGATGCCACGCCGCAGCTATTGAACTTTCTAAACATTATTTCTGGCGGCGCGTTAGCTAACTTCTCGATCATGGTTGCTGGGCTTGGCCCGTACATTAACGCATCTATCATCATGCAGCTTTTAACTCGTGCCTTGCCAAAGCTTGAGGCACTGCGTAAGGACGGAGAGTCAGGGCAAAAGAAGATAAACCAATATACGCGCATGCTTACATTTCCGCTTGCAATTATCCAGGCGATAGGTGCAATCTACTTGATTCGACAAGCCGCTCAGAGTGTTTCTGGTGTTGGTGATATTACTGCCGACGCATCTATTTTACAGTGGGTGCTCATGGTATCTGCGCTTACCGCCGGATCCATGATCTTAATGTGGCTTGGTGAGCTAATAACAGAGCAAAGTATCGGTAATGGTATCTCACTGCTTATTACGGCTGGTATTGTGAGTACGCTACCATCAACATTTACAAATGTTGGTAGCGCTGCGTTTGGTGGAGATAAAAGCTGGTTTATATTCAACCATAAATTACCAATTGACATTGGAGAATTTATTCTCATCGTGATCATCTTACTTGCAGTTGTGCTGATGACCTGGGCTGTGGTGAAGCTTAACGAAGCGCAGCGCCGTATAACCGTGAACTACGCAAAGCGCGTGCAAGGCAACCGTACGTACGGCGGTGTGACAACTATTCTTCCAGTCAAGATGATGACAGCTGGCGTGGTGCCGATTATCTTTGCAGTTGCGTTCTTGAGTGTGCCAAGTTTTGCAGGACAAATATTATCTAACATGAGCAATCCTCGTTTAGCAGAAATTGGCCAGCATCTTTTAGCTTGGTTCCAGGCTCCAAGTGCACAAACCATTACTTCTGGGCAGTGGGAAGCATTTATTTACCCTGTAACGTATTTCTTGCTTGTGGTAGTGTTTACATTTTTCTACACAAGTATTACGTTTAACAGTAAAGAGATAGCCGAAAACCTTCAAAAGCAAGGCGGCTTTATTGAGGGCGTGCGTTCAGGTTTACAAACTGAGAAATATTTGGGAGTACTCTCAAACCGGTTAACATTGTTTGGTGCTATAAGTATTGGCGCACTGGCGCTGGTACCGATCTTTGGACAGCTCTTTGTAGAAGCAGACATTACATTAGGTGGAACGGGAATCTTGATCTTAGTATCTGTATCGCTTGAGTGCTTACGCGCGGTCGAATCTCGGGCACTCATGATTACCTATGACCAGTATTCAAGCCCAGATTACTTTAGTTACAGC
>CAYTIU010000061.1:0-3181 GCA_964438085.1 uncultured Candidatus Saccharibacteria bacterium
ATCCGGCGTACCCCGTCCCTGGCTGATAACCGTTCCGTCAAACCAGCACAGCGATGGGTACAACCGGAGAGCCATCGGGGTCTTGAGATTTGGAAAAGGTGGAAAAGCCAACACATACTCGTGTTTGCGATCATAGCCAGTCATTGAAATGATCTGTAAGGAGCATTGTGCCCCTCCTGCCAACCATCTTTCTTCATTGATCATGGTGGCCAGTTCACCAATGGTCATACCATACAAGATCGGAATCGGATGCATTGCCATTGGAGAATGATGTGCGGGGTCTGTAACAGGCCCGTCCACTCCTGCTCCCTGAGGATTGGGGCGATCCAATAGCAGCACCGGGATCCCCTGCTCTGCGCAGGCTTCCATCATATAATGTAAAGTGGCCAGATAAATATAAAAACGGACACCCAGATCCTGTATATCTATCAGCATGAGGTCAATATCCATCAGTTCATCGGGAACTGGTTTATACCGGTTTCCATACAAACGGACAAAAGGCAATCCGGTGATCGGATCCTTTCCATCGTGGAGAATGCCAGTCCCGCGAAAACCCCGTTCGGGACCAAAGGCCCGAACGGGGTGGATACCATCTGCTATAAGTGTATCAGGCAGCAGACGCGATCCGAGCATTGCATTGTGGTTTATCACGATACCTACACGTTTGCCCTGTAATTCCGGCCAGTACAACTCTGTCTGTTCTGCACCTGTACGAAATTCGGTATTCTGTGCGAGTACGGCCCTATCTGTCTGGGCAAACAGACAGATCAAACAGATCAAATACCTTGTATAATAAGATAACATAGTTTTTCAATAACCCGGGTTCTGGTCCTTTTGGTCTATCAACGGATTGGTGTCGATCTCCTGCTGGGGAATGGGCCAGTTGAGATGTACATCAGCTACTTCTATATCAAGGTATTTTTTGATAGATTCTTTGACCTTGCCTGTACGCTTGAGATCAAGCCAACGTTTTCCCTCAAGGAACAATTCATAAGCCCGTTCCATCAGGACAGCATCCTGGAAAGATGTTGCTGTCCAGCCTTGTCCCGGATAGTCCACCGGGGATGGTTGGTTTATAGGGTATCCATATCCGCGGCGGCGGATCTTATTTAGATTTTCAATCGCGCCGGCTGAAGGACTGCCCGAGGCCATCGCTGATGCCTCGGCCTGGATCAGCAGGACATCTGCATAACGGATAAACGGATAATCATTGGCATGACCCGAATTGGTCGGGGCACCCCCATCACGGAATTTGGTAAACATAACAGGTGCCAGGGACGGCAGGGCCAGCACAGCTCCGGTAGTGCGGTTAGTATAATGTGTGGCTACCCCCCATTGCTTACGAAGATCCTGATCGCTCCACTCATTCAGAAATTTATTATCCAGGGTTGAGGTCATGACATAAGCTCCGAACGGGGAAAATGTCGTGCCACTATAAAGGATACTATGGGGCCATTGCCAACCATTCTGGCTGCTATACTTGAGGTAACTGATTTCCTCGTTCGTGCCATTGATCCCCGGCCCGAAAACCTTATCAAAATCAGCCAGTGCTGTCACCGGTATAAGACTGAACTTGCCCGATCCGATCACCTCTTCAGCTTTCTGCAGCGCCTGCGGCCAGGCTCCCCTGGTCAGGTAGACATCAGCAAGAAAGGCTTTACAAGCCCACTTAGTAGGCCGCCCTTGCTGTGCCGGGATATCCGGCAGAACAGATTCTCCGAATGTAAGGTCGTCAATAATGGCCTTGTAAACGTCTTCGGATGGGGTCCTTCCGATATCTTCAGGGATCATGGACAAACGCAGGGGAACAGCTCCCCAGTGACGGACCAGGTGATAATAGCTGAATGCCCGCATATATCGTGCTTCCGCTACAAGAAGGTCCCGGGTATTTGCATCGATTGCCTGTATCTGGGGAATTTTATCGATCGCAATATTGGCGTAGTTGATGCTCTGGTAAAGAAATTGCCAAACAAGGCCTACCCGCTGGGCGTTTGTCGCATCCAATCCCTGGTAAGCACCCACAGCCGCCGTAGAACCCCGGCCGACCGAGAATTCAGCCATGATCTCTACCTGTAACAGATACTGTCCGCCAAAAACCGAGATCACACGGATCGGTTGATAGATCGCATTGACAGCCGCCTCGGCATCATCCAATGTCCTGTAAAAATTTTCTTCTGATAGGCGATCTTCCGGTATCTCGTCCAGAAAAGAACTGCAAGACCAGCAAGAAGTGACCATCATACATATATAGATTATCTTTTTCATCTCTTTAACAATTTAGTATTATATAAAGCGGTACCCTTAAAACTGCAAACGGATCCCAAGCATAACTGTCCTTGCATCCGGATAACCAAACTGATCCACACCTTTTGAAATTCCTGCCCCGATCGTATTGACTTCGGGTGAATAGAATGAATACTTGGTCCAGGTCAGAAGATTCTGGCCCGCAAGATATACCTGGGAATTTGCCAGGCTATAATCACCAAATTTCAACCTGTGGAGTGAATAGGCAAGTTGCAGACTGCGAAGCCGGACATAGGATCCGTCCTCTACGAACCGATCTGACACCAGGTACCGTGTATTTTTGCTTATTTTTGGATATTTGGCCTGCGGATCAGGGTTTTCCGGAGTCCAGTAGTTACCCAGCACATCACGGATCTGGTTGATGCCGAAACTAAATCCATCAGCAAGATTGGATGCATTGAAATTAAAGATATCATTGCCCTGAACGACACTGACCACTGCGGAAAGGGAAAAATCCTTGTATGACAGGGCCGTATTCAGTCCCAGGATATAATCCGGATTCGGATCACCGATGATCGTCCGGTCAAGGGTATTGATCAGATTATTACCATCCTGATCAACATAATTGATCGCCCCATCCGGAGTCAGTCCGTCTTCCACATATCCATAAAAGACCCCTATCGGATGGCCTTCACGGACCAGATTGACCGGCAGACTGATCGGGAGCCCGATGGTCGTACCAAAAATATCAGCTCCCCCGGCCAGCTCCAGCACTTTATTGCGGTTAATGCTCAGGTTGAGTCCCAGGTCCCATTTTACCGGGCCAGGGAGCACCGCGGCTGAAACGGCTACATCCAAGCCTTTGTTTTCTACACTGCCTACATTGCGGGACATCGATGAATACCCGGTAGAAAGAGGTACAGGTGTAGAATTCAGC
>CAYTIU010000062.1:0-3179 GCA_964438085.1 uncultured Candidatus Saccharibacteria bacterium
ATGCGGCAAGCAAGCAGAATTAGAGATTGTTGAGTATACGCCCCTGCAAATAAAGCAGGCATTGACTGGATACGGTCGCGCTGATAAAAAACAGGTACAAGAAATGGTGCGTATTACACTTGGGCTCAAAGATACGCCAAAGCCAGATGACTGTGCTGATGCGATTGCAGCGGCTCTGGTTCACGGGCAAAGTATGAGATAATACTTATAGTATGATTGCAACGCTTCGGGGGATTGTAAAAAAGGATATGCACGGCGCAGTTATTGAATGTGCGGGTGTAGGCTATGGAGTTTTGATGACCGCAACTGATCTAGAGCGATTACCAAATGATCAGGAATCAAAACTTTATATCTACGAACATATAAGAGAAGGTGCTCATGATCTATACGGATTCACAGCGCAAGAAGCGAAGCAGTTGTTTGAGCAGCTCTTGAGCGTAAAGAACGTCGGGCCCAAAGTTGCTTTAGCGGTGCTAGGTATTAGCTCGGGTGATATGGTGCGCGCGGCGATTGCAAACGGTGATGTTAAATTTTTACAGACAGCAAAGGGTGTTGGTAAGCGTGCGGCTGAGCAAATTGTAGTTGAGCTACGTGATAAGGTTGGTGCCCCGGTCGGCGATAAGGCTGAAAATTTAGTGAGCCGTTCTGGCGTGAATCAAAAGGACGAGGCGTGGCAAGCGCTTGTAGCGCTTGGTTTTACTGAAGTTGATGCGCAAATGGCACTTGATAATATCGATACAGATTTACCAGTTGAAGAAAAAATAAAACAAGCACTAAAACATTAATTGTGCGAACACGAATAAATTGATAATAAGTACAAAGCATTGTATTATAAGCACAATGCGCTACTACTTTATACTTCTAACTATTTCGGTGATATGGATCGTTGGTGTTGCGTTGGCTCACTCTCAGCTTACGACGGTTGATAGAATTTTACTGTATTTTGCGCTCATGATATTTACTCTTGGGGTGTATATTATTGGTTTTACTACGAGGAAATCGTGAATACGCATAACTTTTGGCGCGTAAAACGAGTATGGCGTGTATGCATACTCGGAGTCTCAAGCAGTATGTTAGTTTTACGTGGAAGGCGAGAAGAAATACCACATTTGTTATATGTGGAGTTTCGGAAACTCGGGGGCGTATATGTGAAATTTTTACAATTAATGATCGTTCAATCTGATTTATTTCAAAATCTTCGCCATTATGACCTTTTTAATCTCCATGATGTATACGATCAAGTGGCATACGACCATATAAACATCCAGGAATTGTTGTATGCTGAATTCGGTTCAAGAGCAAATGAATTGCATATACAACAAAAAGATCCGTTTGCTGCAGGGTCGTTCGGTCAAGTATATATAGCACGCTACAAAGATACAGACATAGTCATAAAAGTATTGCGCCCGAGTGTTGTTAAAACACTTGCGTTTGACTTGCTAATCTTAGGCTGGGTAAGCAGATTTATAGATCTGTTATCGTATAACAGCCCGGTACGTATCACGCAACTTTATAAAGAATTATCTAAGGTTACGCGGGCAGAAACAAACTATATTCTGGAAGCTGATTACGCGAGTACTTTATATAATCAGTATAAAGACCACAAGAATATCTTCATTCCGTATACCTTTCAGAATTTCTGTACAAACCGTGTTATTTGCCAAGAGTATGTAGGCGGTGTTGCAGCGACTGATTTATTACGGGTTAGAGAACAAGGAATAGATCCAAAAGAACATATCGCTCAGATTCTTGGAAGCGATTTACGCGAACAGCTCATTGCTTTGAGCACAGAGTTACTAACAGGTATCTTTAGCGATGGTGTTACATACGGTGATCCGCATCCAGGCAATATAAAATTTTTACCAAATAACAAAATAGGTTTCATAGATTATGGCATACAGGCTCCAGCTCCTAAAAATATGACAGGACTTTACCGTTTAGTCGAACAGTACAATAAGATTTATCAGAATGATTTCGATATGAGATCATACAGTCAGGCATTATTTGAGATGTACGGAGGAGATATTATAAAAGCTACAAAAAGTGTAGATGCGTATCTTATGTCTGATACAAAAATAGCAGATAAGATAATTGACATGGCTGAGCAGATGTTGAGTGAACAAAACAGCAGGACAAAGTATTTATTGGATAATAATAGAATGCTTGCACTTTTCGGATCTGTTATAAATAAAAATAATCAATTCTGCCTACAATATGACATAGATAGTCCAGAGTTTATGCGAGCTGCCAACCTCTGTATAGCACTCGTTAGTGAACTTGGTATGAAGAAAGAAGTACTTAAAGAAACATACAGTCTAGTTCTGCAAAATATAGAGAGTATGCAAGTACATGCATCTAACCAGTTACTTCATCCGGAGACTGCGTTTGAGATTTTGGCTAACTGGCTTGATAGGATCTCTTATCAAAACCCACAATTACACCATCAGATTACACGAGGAGGACTAACCCATGCTTAAAGACATGTATCTCTATATAAAGCATCCGTATACTGCAGGGACAATTATTGTAATGTGGCTTGGTACACTTGGGTTGTATCACTCTGACCAAGACTTGCCAATAATTGTACTTGTGTTTATTAATGTTATCGTTAGCCTATTTCTATCATTCATTGGCTTCCGATCGGCTCGATAAGAATAACTGATATAATAAGAACACATGGCGATTGAACGGATTGTAAATACGAGTACGGCAGATGATGTTGTCGAAGAGCAGTATGAAAATACGCTTCGGCCAAAAGATTTTACGAACTATATTGGGCAAGAACGTCTCAAGAAAAATCTTAAATTAGCTATTGATGCAGCGAAGAAACGAGGAGAGCCAGTTGACCATGTACTTTTGTACGGACCGCCTGGGCTTGGTAAGACTACGATGGCAAGTGTTATTGCGCATGAAATGGGCGCACAAATTCGTATTACAAGCGGGCCAACCGTTGGCCGTGCAGCAGATTTAGCAAGTTTATTGACCAACTTGCAAGATGGAGACATTTTATTTATTGATGAGATTCATCGGCTTAACCGTAGCGTTGAAGAGGTGCTTTATTCAGCAATGGAAGATTTTAAGCTCGACATCATGCTTGGCAAAGGTCCAAGTGCCAAGAGCTTGAGGCTTGATTTACCGCGGTTTACTATCATTGGCGCAACAACCCGTACTGGGGCTTT
>CAYTIU010000063.1:0-829 GCA_964438085.1 uncultured Candidatus Saccharibacteria bacterium
AATGTCATGGTTCTATCTCCCCGTTATCGTTTATCTTTATTGTACCTTCTCGCAGCACTTCTATTGCATCGTCAACTATCCGAATAATTGTCGATGGTAGAGCCTGAAGCTCGCCGCCATCGAGATAAAAGCCCACCTGATCCTGAAAATAGTGCTGTGCTTCAGTAATGTTATTTGCTGGCGGCTCACCAGGTTGGTTTGCGCTACTCGTCATGAGTGGCCCGGTATCACACAGCAACTGGTGCAACTGTTGATGAGCGGGTATCCGCACCGCCAGCGAACCTTTGCCCATGTCTAGGTAATGTAATTCTGGCGTCGTTGGTATGACAATACTGATTGGGTTGGGCCAATACTGCATAACTGGCGTAAGATAGCGCCGCGGTATACCAAGTATTACCAGCTGCTCTATATTCGCCGCTATAAGCGTGCCAGGCTTTTTCTGGCGCTGCTTGAGCCGGTAAAATACCTCGATTGCTGTTTTATCCGTAGCTCGTACCGCCAATCCGTACACCGTATCAGTTGGGATAACGCCAACTGTGCCTGCCTTATTGAGTAACCTACCTGCATCAGAAAAGTCTTTTGTAATATACATCGGAATGTATTGTAGCAAATTACAGCTTGTAACTTGCCTTGTTTTTGGTGATCAAACCTTCTGCAGTAAGCTCTTTAAGTACGCTATCGAGCCGGTTATCGTGAATAATACGCTGTAAATCATCATAGGTATGCATACCTTTTGTGCCCAAGAGCCGTACTACTGCACCACGAATCTGGCGTCTTGAGCCATGAAAAGTACTTTGCTTAAGATAGGTTTTGCTTTGGGTATTAAAAT
>CAYTIU010000063.1:839-2903 GCA_964438085.1 uncultured Candidatus Saccharibacteria bacterium
GCAGTTTGCTTAAGGTGCGACCCATAATCCATAAGCGCCCAATAAAATGATCGGGGATTTTGCCTATCGATAGTATCCGCTATGAGCAACTTGATATCTTTATCGTCGATTGTCTCCATATTTTTAAGAAAATGGTAGATATACACGGTACGAATATTTGTCTCTACAAAAAGAGCTGGCTTGTTATACGCATACGCTACGATTGCTCCTGCCGTATTTTCGCCGATCCCAGGCAGCTGCATGAGTACGTTCACATCATTAGGAACAATGCCCTTGTGTACTCCGATAATTTCTTGAGCTGTTTGGCTTAAAAACTTTGCCCGGCGATTATAGCCAAGCCCCTGCCACACGCGTAATACAGGTCGGCGGCGGACCGGTCCTCGACATGGGCCCGTATTACATCACCGATCTCGGCTTGGGCAAGCGACTGAATTGTTGGAAACGCTGCTAAGAATTCTTGGTATTTTGGTATGACGCGAGTAACTTGGGTTTGTTGCAACATTATCTCGCTTACTAAAATATGATATGGGTTCAATGTACCGTCTGATGTAGCTTGGCGCCATGGCAAATCGTGCCGTCCAGACGCATGGTAGTAGTTCCAAAGATACTGGTAAAATTCCTGGTATTTGCTATTCATCCACGTATCATACCGGATGTTAGTAGTTGATTGCTAGCCCTGATACGGCAGTGATATCGCTGATCTTTTGTGCTTCGCCGCCATCAATATGAATCACATAATCAGCAGTTTCACTTGCAGTAGTTATGCGGTAGGTTATGACATTTTTATTAAGCCATCTTACTGGTACAGTCAAGCCGCTTGCAGTATGTACGGTTCGATCATTTGAGCGTTGGTCACGTACTAATAGAACTCCTTTGCCATCACGATTGTCTATCCAGGCATATTTATTACCACCAGGAGCTGTGTAGTATTGATGGCTCGTATAGGCATCGGTAGGTGCATTTCCTTTGCGCGCTGTACTGTTGCCAGCCTTATATTCATACCAACCCTCTGGTGTTTCAAGCGCGAACATTGACTCACTCGTGCGGACAACTGTCCACACCTGTTTGTCTAAAATCTTCTGTTTACCACTACCATCAATGCGGATCTTTGATAACCCTGGCGCTTGTTCTGGATCGCTGTTAGCAATCGCGTAATAGAGCACACCGCCAACACTCGCAATGCCGTTAAAGTTATCGCTCGTGACCAATGCGTTACGCGCGCTGTCTTCGGTATTGTAGGTCACCAGGCGCTGGCGCTGTGCATAGCCTGCGCTTGGAGCTGCATAGGTTGCCACATAGACGAGCCGGTTGCCAACCCAGTCAACCAGCCGTATATTTTGTGCATCATCTATAGCTTTTGTTGCACCGGACTTTGTATCGATAAGAGTAAGCGTATCAAGTAAGTACCGGTTTGTGTCTCGCTTATTTGAACGAGATGATACAAGCGCCGCTTGGCTACCATCTGGGCTCACTGCTAAGCTCATCTCTTTCCGTTCCGAACCAGTGCCAGCTAAGAGTAGTTGCTTGTTCTTGCCGTCGACATCAACTTTGTATACATCGTATTTGCCACTTTGCTTGCTGACATACACCACTGGCTGTGCGGGTACCATCTTAATTTCGAAAGGCGTTTTGGTGCTGGCGGCAAAACTAAGTTTTTCAACTCGATAATCTTTACCTCTGATTGATGCTTCAATAGTGTCGGTTTCCGGATTATCAAGTGTCAGCACCGCTTCGCCTGATTGGTCGGCAAAAGCGCTCGCATCACCGCTTATAACCTCTATATCAGTTACTGGTTTTGCTGAAAGATAATCTGTCAGATAAAACGTATAACGTGCGCCAACTGCCTTTAATTTTGCCTCGGGCAAGGGGTTTGAGCCCCAACCAATGGTGACATCTTTATGAATTGGAGCAAATGCCACTCGCTCTACGGACAGTTTTTGTGATCCAAGTTTCATATGGTGAAATGCTGCGATACCATCACCATTTGTTTTAACTGTTGTTGCGCCAAGGCTCACGCTCACGTTCTTGAGCGGCATACTTGTAGACTGGTCAACGACCTTGAGC
>CAYTIU010000064.1:0-1187 GCA_964438085.1 uncultured Candidatus Saccharibacteria bacterium
CGCGAACGGCCCCATCGGGAAGTTGCAGCCGCCCTTCATCGCCGTGTCGATGTCGGCGATCGAAGCGGTGCCCTGCTCGTGGATCCGCACCGCGTTGTTGAGGTACGGGAAGAGCAAGGCGTTGACGACGAACCCTGCCCGGTCGCTGACGTGCACGACGTCTTTGCGGCAGCTGGCGGCGAACGCGGCGGCGGTCGCGATCGTCTCGTCGCTGGCGGTCAGCGGGCGGACGATCTCGACGAGCTTCATCGCCGGTGCCGGGTTGAAGAAGTGGACGCCGCACACCCGGTCGGGGCGCTGAGTGGCCACCGCCATCTCCACCACGGGCAGCGTCGAGGTGTTCGTGGCCAGGATCGCCCCCGGCTTCACCACCTGCTCGAGCTCGGCGAACAGCGCGGTCTTGACCGCGAGGTCTTCGACGACGCTCTCGATGACGAGGTCGCAGTCGTGCAGGTCGCCGAGGTGATCGGTCACCACCACCCGCTGCAGGATCGCGTCGCGCTCGGCGGCATCCAGCCGGCCCCGCTCCACCTGCTTGCCGAGTCCCGCGGCCAGCGAGGCATGCAGCGCGTCGGCCGTCGCGCGCGACCGCGACCGGACGACGACGTCGTAGCCCGCCTTCGCCGTGACCTCCGCCAGGCCGGCGCCCATGATCCCCGATCCGACGATTCCAACCCGCTGAACGGCTGCTTCGGTCGTGTCTGCCTCGTCCATGGCGCGACGGTAACTACCGGGCGGTAACCGGCCAAATTCCGTTGCCACGTCACCATTTCGTCGCCTCCGGTTCATCGTCGGTTCGTGTCGCGCCGGTACCTTTGCCTGGTGACCGCAGTCGATGCTTCCCCCATGCCGCCGGATCGCCTGCTCGATCTCGGGGCCGTTCACAACTTCCGTGACCTGGGCGGCTACGCCACGGCCGACGGTCGCCAAGTGCGCTGGCGGCGGCTGTTCCGCGCCGACGGCCTGGACCGGCTGACCGCCGCCGACGTGGAGCTGTTGCGCCCGATCAGCCTGCGCAGCGTCATCGACCTGCGCAGCGCGGGCGAGATCGACGAGCGCGGGCGATTCCCCGTGGATGCGTACCCGGTCACGTTCCACCACCTCGCGGTGATCGACTCCACGCGCAACACCGACAACGACGAGGCCCGCAGCATCTTCATGGAGGCGGCCGACGACCCGACCCGTGT
>CAYTIU010000064.1:1197-2708 GCA_964438085.1 uncultured Candidatus Saccharibacteria bacterium
AACTGGCCGAGGGGCTGCGCATCCTCGCCGGGCCCGACGCCCTGCCGGCGGTGTTCCACTGCGCCGCGGGCAAGGACCGCACCGGCCTGATGGCGGGCATCTTGCTGTCGGGGCTCGGTGTACCCGACGAGCAGGTGATCGCCGACTACGCGCTCAGCGCCGGAGCGTTCGCCCGCACCAGGGCGTGGGCCGACGCCAACAAGCCCGAGCTCGTCACGTGGATGGACTCCGTGCCCACCCCACTGCAGGGCGCACACCCCGACGCGATGCGCGGCGTGTTGAACCACTTCCGCGCCGAGCACGGCGGCGCCCGCGGCTTCGTGGCCCGTTACGGCGTCGGCGACGACGTCTGGGATCGCCTGGCCGCCAACCTGCTCGAGTAGCACGCCGGGGCGGGCGGCCACCGGCCGACGGGATCTAAGGTGCCGGCGTGACCGGGACGATCGCTTTGCAAGGTGGAGGGCCGTTCGCGGCCAATGACGACTTGGACCGCAGGTTGCTGGCCGCCGCGGGTGCGGAGTCGGTCGTGGTGCTGCCGACGGCCGACGCGTTCGAGCAGCCCGGCGAGCTGGTCGCGTCGGCGATGAACTGGGGTGAGCGGCTCGGGGTGGCGGTCGAGGCGCTGATGGTGCTGAGCCGCCCGGAGGCCCTCGACTCCGGCGCAGCCGCCGTCGTCCGCGGCGCCCGCGCCGTGTATCTGGCCGGCGACTCGCCGATGCACCTGCGCAGCGTCCTCAAGGACACGCCGCTGTTCGAGGCGATCGGCCAGGTCGTGGTGGACGGCGGGGTGGTCGTGGCCGCCGGGCAGTGTGCGAACGCCTTGTGCGACCCGATGACCGACCCGCGCGGCGGGGCGTTCACGCTCGGCCTCGGGCTGGTGACAGGTGTCGCGCTGCTGACGGAGGCCGAGGGCTGGTCGCACGACCGCCTGGCGCGCACGATCAAGCTGGCGGCCGGCAGGATGCCCCTTGCCTCACTGCCGACCGGCAGCGCATTGTTGCGTCACGACGACCGGTGGGAGCCCGTCGGCGACGTGGAGGTCCACGGCGACCTCGTCATGTGACGAGGCCGGCGGTCACGACTCCGTGATCGTGACCGACTCGATGACGATCGGCTGCGCCGGCGGCACACCGTTGTCGGCGGCCGGGTTGTCACCGAGCACGTCGAGTGCCGGCAGCGTGGTGTCGAGTCCGCTGGTCACCTGGCCGAACAGCGAGTAGTTCGTCTGCAGCGAGGGCGACGAGTCGGTCGTCGTGATGAAGAACTGGCTGCCGTTCGTGTCCGGCCCCGCGTTGGCCATGGCCAGCGAACCCTTGACGTAGTCGGTGTTCGCCGCGGGGTTCTCGTTGGCGAACTCGTAGCCCGGGCCGCCCAGGCCGGTGGCCGTCGGGTCGCCGCACTGCACCATGAAGCCCGAGATCGCCCGGTGGCAGTTGGTGTTGTCGAAGTAGTGGTAGCGCGCCAGCACGACGAAGTTGTTGACCGTGTTCGGGGCCGCTTCGGCGTCGAGC
>CAYTIU010000065.1:0-2540 GCA_964438085.1 uncultured Candidatus Saccharibacteria bacterium
TTGCCTGTAACAAATAGAAAAGTATCCGCAAAGCCCGTTTCGAAAGCCTCATGTGTTTGGAACTCCATGAGGCTTTGCGGTATACTTTTGGGTTGACCGACTTCGCCGTAATCTCTGCTATTAGTCAGTAAGTATCAGCCGGGGCACCCTTTTTCTGTTTTGTTTTCCGTTTGTTTTTACTTTTCAGAGGTTTATCGTTGCTTCTTTTCCCTGAGAACAATTTGAAAATAACGATTAATTGTTGATTTTTCGACATTAGCTCTCCTGTTCTCCCCGTTTTCCTGTTATCTCGTACACGCCTATGCCGTTACGTCTCTCGACATTCTCTTCCCGGGTCTTATTTTTACACTCCTGATTGTTCTATTAACTGTCATCGACACCCTTCCAGGGATACGATATCCGTATCAGTTGCATGGTCTTCCCTTTGCAGCACGGACACTCGGATATGTCAATGCCATAGCGCCCGATCATGTACGCGTTCAACGGGATTCTGACAAACCCCTTGTGCCGTGGCAATCGCATCTTCCCAAGCACTTCATTAATGCGTTGGCGCCGCCCCCTGTTAGAAAGGTATCCATACGTTCGTATCCGGGTAAACCTTTTCGGCAGGATGTGTTGCTCAAAACGGCGGATAAACTCCCCGCCCGCAAGTGTCATTTGCTTTTGTTTGCTTCCATCGTTATAGTCTTTGTAACTAAATGTTACGGTATCCTCCCGTTCATCGACACTCATGATCCGGTGATTGCTTATGGCGACTTTATGGGTGTATCTCCCCAGGTATTCAATAACGGCCATTGGCCCTCCGAACGGAGCTTTGGCGTAAACCACCCAATCCTTTTTGTACAAATGATCGATCAGTGCGCCGATGTCCGTTCCCGGCTTTGGCTGTACTATTTTATTCAAGACCAGCGTTTTGAGCGTTTCCAGGAATTTCGCCCTGTATACGATGGCCATCGCCTTTACGGGAAATAAAAAACACCAGTCGTTTTTTACCGCTTCTTTCCAGTTATTAGCCCCCGTAATACCTCCCCCGCTGACAATACAATGAATATGCGGATGAAAGCTCAATTGCTGTCCCCAGGTATGTAAGACACTAATGATACCCGGCGTAGCCCCCAGGTAGCCAGGGTCACTGGCAAAACTGAGCAATGTTTTAGCGGAAGCATCGAATAGCGCCTTGTACAGTATGGCGCGATGGCCCATTACCAAAGCGTTCAATTCGTGCGGCAATGTAAAAACTACATGATAGTATTTTACCGGTAGTATCTCCTCCTTCCGGGCTTCCATCCACTCTTCTTTTTTTATGGCGCCGCATTGCGGGCAGTGCCTGTCCCGGCAACTGTGGTATTGGTATTTTATATGGCCGCAGGCGGCTTCGTTGCACCGGTAAACGTGATAGCCCAACGCCGCCGTCCGGCAAACCCTTAAGCGATGTAATACGTTCCGAACCTGGTTGTTCCCATTCTCCGAACCCCGTGGATGTTTTTGCAATACCTGCTGTACGGTAGCTTTCGGTACTGTGTACGACAACATGGCGACCTCGTTTATGATCGTGCCGCGGTTGCCTTATCTGCGCTTTCCCTCTCAACCAATACATCGTATGGGTTGACGAGGCGCTGTATCCTTCCCGGGGTGAGGTGCATGTACCGCATGGTAGTTTGAATACTGCTATGTCCCAGGAGTTCCTTTAATGTATGCAAATCCGTACCGTTCTCTATCAGATGCGTGGCAAAACTGTGACGAATGGTATGTACCGTGTACGCTTTTCCTCCCAGGCCAGTCTCCGCCAATGCTTTTTGTACGAGGCGCTGGATCATACGCGCGCTGATTGGCCTTCCGGAACGATTTCCGTTAAACAAATACTCCTTCGGCCTGTACATAAGATAATACGCTCTTAACTCCAGTAAAACCTGTTCCGATAAAATAGTGTACCTGTCTTTGGCGCCTTTACCCTGCACTACTTTTATACGCATATTCCCGCTGTCGATATCAATAAGCTTCAGGCTCGACACCTCGCTTACACGGAGTCCGCTGCTGTAAAGCAAAATGATGATCGCCCTGTGCTTTCTATTCTTCACCGTATCTATCAGCGCCTTTATTTCTTCCGGGCTCATTACGGGAGGAAGTTTGCTGGCGGCGAGAGGATAGATGACGGTAGGAATTATATAAGGACGTTTTAACACATGACGCGAAAAGAAAGAAATACTTTGTGCCGCCATCCTGCATTTCACCCGGCTGCATTTTAATGTCTTCGCCAGATATACCAGGTATTCCATGATCATGTCTTCTGTAAAGTCTTGCGGACTGACAGATGAATGATAGGCAAAAAGATAGCGTAATTCAGCTAAGTAGCTGCGTACCGTGTTAGGGCTGTAATGTCCCACGGATAAATACTGGCTTGTCTTTTCTAATGCCGCAACAGCTTGCGGACTTAACGTTTTTTTTCCATAATCCTGAAGTTGTTTAAATTAATAATGACTTCAAGATACACAAGTTCCCCAACTCGGAGCCGATAGGCGATGTCGGTTCAACACAAATAT
>CAYTIU010000066.1:0-2504 GCA_964438085.1 uncultured Candidatus Saccharibacteria bacterium
GTTCAGCGCTCAGCTTATGCAGATAAAACTTACTGTTTTGCCTTTTTGCTCTTCTTATTCAGTTCTTTCTTAAGTTCATCTGCAGCCTCAATTTGCGCATCCCACAGGTTTTTTCGTGCAATCATAATAGCCTCCTTCCTGTAGGATCTATTATGAACGTGTCTACAAAGGAGGTCTGTAAAATTTTAGGCTTTTGAATCAATAAACTCTTGGCAAAAACGCTCAAATACGGCGTTTGTCCAGCCAAAGCCAGTTTGTGACGGATACACGCCTCGCGAGGGTGGTTTATCTGGGTTCACTACGTTATATTTTTCTAAGAACACCGCATGGTGGTTAAACCAATCAACATTCGTTTTAAGCCACTTCCGCGCTATACGCTCCGCGTCTTGATGGTAACCATACCGCTGCAACCCCTTAACTACAATATAGTGCAATGGTGCCCAACCATTGGGGTGCGCCCATTGGGTTGGCAACGAACCAGGTACATATTGCGCCAGCGGCAATGCGTCAGTCGCTGCCAAACCGCCTTTATTCTCAAATCGCCGTAACGACTTCACAAGCGACTGCGCGCGCTTTTCGTCCACCAGGCCTGCCCACATCGGATAATACGCAGCCAACGAGCTTATATTACCCCGTTTGCCCTTTTCATAGTTATAGTCATAGTACAGCCCGCGCATTTTATCCCACATAAGCGTATCCATAGTTTTAGCCCGAGTCTTGGCTGCTAATTCCCATCGAGCCATCTCCCGGGTGTCGCCAAGTATACGGGCAGCTTGTGCAAAGTCCATTTCATACTTATATAAAAGCGCGTTAAGATCAACCGGCAGATAGTGGAGTGCTTTGCGATTAAATCGCGGTGTCATATCCCAGCCGCTCTCAGCCTCCGCTAGGTCATGGAGCATATTAATATCGTAATAACGACTCAACCCTTTATGGACTTTGCGCCAGTGCGGCTTGCTTGTGCCAAGCCACACTGTTTCGTACTCTCGCTTGGCAATAGCAATGTGTTTTTTAAGCCACGCTTTGTCCATATCATATGCACTATAGGCGTCAAAAATAAAGCTCGTAAGTAGTGGCGGATGCGAGCGCCCCATAAGATACGTCCGCGACGCGTTTGGAATAACCTTAAAACGCTCAAAGAGACTCTCTAAATTTTCTAAAATACCAAGTACTAGCTCTTTATGCGCATCATTGAGCATGCCTTGTATCATGAAGTAGCTATCCCAGTAATACAGTTCATTAAAGTCAAACTCATGTCCTTCTTCGCTAGCTGGCACAAGGTACGGCTTTGGCAAGCCCAACAAACTTTCATCATCTTTTGGGTGCGAACGCTCAAGTTTTTTCCAGTACACCTTTATATACGCACGGGCTGGAGCTACGTCATCGGCAGAAAGCACTCTATCGCGTTTGAGCGAAAATAATTTGTTTTTTGTCGCAATAATTTTCGCTGTACCTAACATATCTTTTAGACTAGGAGCTATTGAAACCGAAGTCAAGAAAATGCTTAAGATTATTGTAATATTAAATTTTTATTAACTAATTAATGGCTTGCTAAATGCCATAGATTACAATGTGTACAACGATACGGCTTCACACTGCCGCCATAGCGATGTCGCGCAACCGTAGCTGTAGCTTGAGCCTCTTTTTGCGTATCAAAGCTCATTTTATCGGCACATGGCAGCTGATCATCAGAGTTTTCCATACCACCATGGTAACAAACTAGGTATTTTCTTTAAGCAAAAACTCCAACCAACCAGTGTGTTTCTTTTTCTTCTTTTTATCCTTTTCTTTTTTCTGATCTTCAGATGATTTCCCAGAACTATCCGTATCTTTGTGGGTATGGCGATCGAGGAAGCTATTCACCGCGTCGCTGCCTTGCAGCGCATCTTGCGCGCTATGGTCATGGTTACAAAACATCTCAATCTGTGCCGCCATACTACGTAAATCAACAAACTCATGGTATGTATCTGAATTGGCTTCCTCAATAATATGCTCCATACGCAAAACTTTTTCATCCAGCTCTATCATATCGTCAGTGATTACGCCCTGGGTTGCCTCCTGGAATGCTTGGTTTATATCAATCGATTGGAGCAATTCAGTTGAAAAAATGTCCTCTGCGTATAATTCTTTTTGCATACTATGAACTTATCAATCGTTTTACGTTATCTATACCTTGCGGGCTTGTGGCTTTCAATGCCTCAAGGCCAAGCGCCTGGATAACTACTAACGCGCTATCTCTTGTTGCCGCTTCTGCAAGGCCTGTCTCTTGATTTCTCATACCTTCGTGCCACAGTAATCCAGCTTGCCCACTTGCAACTTGCTGTTTGGTAATTGTTATCGTAGCCTGGGGAATTTCACTGCCAAATAACCGTTGCGACATCTGTGCAGTCACCGAGCTGTCTGTACGCTCACGCCACTGGTGATTCACATGCGCGCCACGCTGCCATGCGTCTTGCACCTGCCTGTCGCTTCCTGCGGCGATAATCGTCGCAAAATGTTCTGCC